>NZ_RZSF01000032.1:0-35939 GCF_004023325.1 Mesorhizobium sp. M1A.F.Ca.ET.072.01.1.1
GCGAGACATCGCTGATGCAGGCGCTATGTCCCGAAGCGGTGGATGCCGGTCATTTCGCGGACAATACCGGCTGGTACACAAAAGGCGCATCGGATGCCTCGGCCGAGCTGGGCTGGAAGGTCCAGGCCACGTCTGAACAACATCTGGAACCGGCCTGCCGCCCCAGGCCCAGGGCCCTGCAGCCAGCTACACTGACGGCGCGGGAAAGCGAGGTGGTGAACCTGATTGCCGACGGCATGAGCAATGCGGCGATCGCCGCCGAGCTGAGGCTCAGCGAGCATACGGTCAAGCGGCACGTCGCCAACATATTGCTCAAGCTGGACCTGCCGTCGCGCGCTGCTGCGGCCGCCTTCTCGGCAAGGCACACTGGCCCGGACGGGCCATGAGTGCCATGGCGCTTTCGGGCGAAGCGAAAGGGGTGTCTCTAGGACTATGAATTCGTCCCATGCAGGCCAAGCGTCAGGTGGACTCGTCAAGAAGCAGACCGACGACCTGTTCGCAGCCGCCATGGCCAGTTCGCAGTGAGAAGTCCCTGCCCGGCAGCAATCGTCGGGCAGCGCTTCGGACATCTACCACCCAAGACGATGGGGACATGGAGGATGAAATGCTGACCAAGACAGTGGACGGCGCGGCGATCAAGAAAGCGATCGAGAGCCGTGACGGCAAGACGCTGGCGAGCTTCTACAATGACGATGCGCTGGTGCGGGTGATCGACCGCAACAACCCGCCGAGCAAGCCGCGCGAAATCCGCGGCCGCGCGGCGATCAGCACCTTCTGGGACGACATCTGCAGCCGGGCGATGACCCACAAGGTCGACGCCACGATCGCCGAGGGCGACAATCTCGCCTTCACCCAGGCCTGCGCCTATCCGGACGGCACCAAGGTGTTCTGCGCCGCGATGCTCGAATTGAAGAACGGCCGCATTGCGCGGCAGACGGTCGTGCAGGCCTGGGACGAGTAGCTCAAGAACGGATTCATCTGCAAAACAGGGAGGAGAACCAAGATGTTCAGCGCTAGATGGCAGATCGATGCCAAGTTCGGTCACAAGCAGACCGCGCTCGAGCTGATGCGAAAATGGGAGCGCGAGATCGGCTCGCAGGTTGGGCTCGCCGACCTGAAATTCCAGCTCATGACCGGTTCAGTCGGCGCACGCGAAGCGACGATCGAGACCCACCACCAGGTCGAGAGCCTGGCCCAGTTGGAGGAGTTCTTCGCCAAGATCGCCAAGATCGAGGCGCACGCCAAATGGGGCAAGGAGCTGGAGCCCTATGTCGTGTCGGGCACCAGCCTGTGGAACATCTACCGCATCGTCGAGTAGCGGCCTGCGTGGCCGACCTCGCCCGTTGTGGGAGAGGTAGAGGACTTACCCGTGCGCCACCATCACATGGCGGACGGCGGTGTAGTCCTCCAGCGCGTAGAGCGACATGTCCTTGCCGTAACCGGACTGCTTCAGGCCGCCATGCGGCATCTCGTTGGTGAGCATGAAGTGGGTGTTGATCCAGGTGCAGCCATATTGCAGCCGGGCCGCGGTCGTCATGGCGCGCGAGACGTCCCTGGTCCACACCGACGATGCGAGGCCGTAGTCGCTGTCATTCGCCCAGTTCACCGCCTCGTCGACCTCGGAGAACCGGGTGACCGAGACGACGGGGCCGAACACCTCGCGGCGCACGATCTCGTCTTCCTGCAACGCTCCGGCGACGACCGTCGGCTGGTAATAGAAGCCGGAGCCCTCGCCCGGCTTGCCGCCGGTGGTGATCTCGATGTGCTTCAATTCCGAAGCGCGCTCGACGAAGCTTGACACGCGGTCGCGCTGGCGGCGCGAGATCAGCGGCCCGATCTCGTTCTCGGTGTCGTCAGGCAGATTGTATTTGATGGTCGACGCCGCCGAGGAGAGATCGGCAACCAGCTTGTCGTAGATCTTCTTGCCGGCATAGATGCGGCAGGCGGCGGTGCAGTCCTGGCCGGCATTGTAGTAGCCGAAGGCGCGCAGACCGTTGACCACCGCGCCGAGATCGGCGTCGTCGAAAACGACGACCGGCGCCTTGCCGCCGAGCTCGAGATGCGTGCGCTTGACCGACTTGGCGGCCGCCTGCAGCACTTTCTTCCCGGTGGCGACGTCGCCGGTGATCGAGATCATGTTGACCTTGGGATGATTGATCAGCGTGTTGCCGACGCTGTCGCCGCGGCCGAGGACGACATTGACCACGCCCTCGGGCAGGATCTCCGACAGGATCCTCGCCAGCTTCAGCGCCGTCAGCGGCGTCTGCTCCGATGGCTTGAAGACGACGGTGTTGCCGCCGCCGATCGCCGGCGCCAGCTTCCAGGCCATCATCATCAGCGGATAGTTCCAGGGCGCGATGGAGGCGACGATGCCGATCGGATCGCGCCGCACCATCGAGGTGTGGCCGGGCAGATACTCGCCCGCGACCTGGCCTGGCATCGAGCGCACCGCGCCGGCGAAGAAGCGGTAGCAATCGACGATCGCCGGGATCTCGTCATTGAGCACGGCGTTGATCGGCTTGCCGCAATTCAGCGCCTCGAGCGCGGCGAACTCATTCGCTTCGGCCTCGATGCGATCGGCGATCTTCAGCAGATAGCCCGAGCGCTGCGCCGGCGTGGTGCGCGACCAATTGACGAACGCTTGTTCGGCGGCACTGACAGCCGCCTCGATCTGCGCCGGACTTGCTTCCGGCAGGTTGAGGATGGTCGCGCCGGTCTTCGGATTGAGGATCGGCTCCTCGATTTCGGTGCCCTTGTCGAATTTCGAGCCGATCAGCATCTGGGTGTCCATGGGGGTTTCTCCCTTCGCAGTAGCGAGTAGCGAGTTGCGTGCAGCGAGTTGCGAATGGCGGGCAGGGTTCGCGATCGATTTTCCCTATTCGCTATTGGCTAATCCCTATTCGCTGTTTTCATTTGCCCGAGCCGGCGATCTGGTCGCCGTCGCGGGTCAGGTAATAGGCAAAGAGGATCGGCAGCAGCGTCACCAGCACGACGACCATGGCGACGACATTGGTGACCGGACGCTGCCGCGGTCTGATCAGCTCCTCCAGCATCCAGATCGGCACGGTCTGCTGCTGGCCGGCGGTGAAGGTGGTGACGATGACCTCGTCGAAGGACAGCGCAAAGGCCAACATGCCGCCGGCAAGCAGCGCGGTTGCAATGTTGGGCAGCACGACATGCCTAAACGTCTGAAAACCGTCGGCGCCGAGATCCATCGAGGCCTCGATCATCGAGCCTGAGGTGCGGCGAAAACGGGCGACGGCATTGTTGTAGACGACGACCACGCAGAAAGTGGCGTGGCCGAGCACGATCGTCCAGAACGAGAACGGGATGTCGGCGAGCGCAAAAGCCGAGCGCAGCGCGATGCCGGTGATGATGCCGGGCAGCGCGATCGGCAGGATGACGAGCAATGAAATCGCCTCGCGGCCGAAGAAGCGCGTGCGCGAAACCGCAGCGGCGCAGAGCGTGCCAAGAACCAGCGCGATCGCTGTCGAAATGGCAGCGACGCGGATCGACAGCGACAGCGCCTCCCAGACATCCGGCCTGTTCCAGGTGACGGCGAACCATTGCGTGGTCAAACCCGGTGGCGGCCACACAAAACTCTTCTCTTCGGTGGTGAAGGCATAGACGAAGATCAAAAGGATCGGCAGGTGCAGGAAGAGCAGGCCGCAGGCGGCGGCGATCTTCAGCCCGAGCGGAGCGGATTGGCCGCGATCAGAGCGCATCGAAAGCTCCCATGCGCTTGGCCCCCCACAGATAAAAGCCCATGATGACGATGGGCACCACGGTGAAGGCGGCGGCTAAAGGAATGTTGCCGGCGGTGCCTTGCTGCGAATAGACGGCCTGGCCGATGAACAGGCGCGAGGTGCCGATGATCTGCGGGATGATGTAGTCGCCCAATGTCAGCGAGAAGGTGAAGATCGAGCCGGCGACGATGCCCGGCAGCGCCAGCGGGAAGAGCACGTTGCGGAAGGTCTGGCCGGGCGAGGCGCCGAGATCGGACGAGGCCTCGACGAGGTTGCCGGGGACGCGCTCCAGCGCCGCCTGCACCGGCAGTATCATGAACGGCAGCCAGACATAGACGAAGACGATGAAGGTGCCGGTGAAGGAGACCGAAAGCGAGTTGCCGCCGACGATCGGCAACGACAGCCAGGCCTCGAGCAGCCACAGCAGGCCGAGCTTGCCTAACAGCCAAGTGAGAATGCCTTCCTTGGCGAGGATCAGTTTCCAGGCGTAGATCTTGACCAGATAGCTCGACCAGAGCGGCAGCATGACGCCGAGATAGAACAGCGCCTTCCAGCGGCCGCGCGCATAGCGCGCCGCGTAATAGGCGATGGGGAAGGCGATGACCGCGGAGGCGAGCGTCACGAGCGCCGCCATCGTCACCGTGCGCAGGATGATGTCGAGATTGGCGGCCTGGAACAGGTCGCCATAGGTCTTCAGCGTGAACTCGCGGTTGATCAGGCCGGAGAACTCGTCGATCGAGAAAAAGCTCTGCAAAAGCAGCGCGAAAAGCGAGCCTATATAGACGATGCCCAGCCACAGAAGCGGCGGCAGCAGCATGAGCAGCAAGAGAAGTATCGGCCGGCGCCAGAAGAGGTCGGAGAGCGCCCCGCGCATGCCGCCGTTGCCGGGCAGGATGGCGGGCACGGGCTTGGATTGAACAGCGGCGATTGTCATCGCGCCGCACCGACGATCAGATCAACGGCGGCAAGGCCGAGATCCTTCACACCCCCCTCTGGCCTGCCGGCCATCTCCCCCGCAAGGAGGGAGATCAGCAGCTCGTCTTCCCCGCCAGTTCTGCAACGTCGAAAATTGGCGAAGCGAGCGGCGACAGCCAATCTCCCCGCTTGCGCGGGAGATATCCGGCAGGACAGAGGGCGGTGCTTTGCACAAACCGCAATCATGCCGACTCGTCCATCAGATGCAGGTGCTCGCGGTTGAAGGTGAGCATCACCGCCTCGCCTTCGGCAGGGAGCGCGGTCCCCGCCGGCACCATGGCATGCAGCCTCAGCCCATCGGCATCCAGCGCCAGCCTTGTGGTGGCGCCGAGATAGTTGGTCCCGACCAGACGCGCGGCAACGCCATCGCCGCTCGTCGCGCCCGATACGCGGATGGATTCAGGCCTGAGGCTGCCCCAGCGATGCTGGCCGGAATAGCGCTGCACGAAATCCGGCGGCAGCACGTTGGACGAGCCGACGAAATCGGCGACGAAGCGCGTCCTCGGCCGCTGGTAAATGTCCTCCGGCGTGCCGACTTGCATGATTCTGCCGTCGTTGAAGACGGCAACACGGTCGGCCATAGAAAGCGCTTCGCCCTGGTCGTGAGTGACGAAGACGAAGGTGATGCCGAGCACCTTCTGCAGCGACTTCAGTTCCTCCTGCATGTTCTCGCGCAGCTTGAGGTCGAGCGCGCCGAGCGGCTCGTCGAGCAGCAGCACTTTGGGCTGGTTGACGAGCGCCCGGGCAAGCGCGACGCGCTGGCGTTGGCCGCCGGAGAGCTGGCCGGGGCGCCGGGCCCCATAACCCGGCAGGCGCACCAGCGAGAGCGCCTCTTCCGCCGCCTTCAGCCTCTCGACCCTGCCGACGCCCTTGACCATCAGCCCGTAAGCGACGTTGTCGAGCACGTTCAGATGTGGGAACAGCGCGTAGTCTTGGAAAACGGTGTTGACGTTGCGGCGATAGGGCGGAACGCCTTCGGCCCGCTCGCCGAAGATGGAGATCGAGCCGGCCGTCGGCTGCTCGAAGCCGGCGATCAGCCTGAGGCAGGTCGTCTTGCCGGAGCCGGACGGCCCGAGCATGGCGAAGAACTCGCCCGGCGCGATGTCGAGATCGACCGCATCGACGGCGCGCACGCTGCCGAAATGGCGCGAGACTTGTTTGAAGGAAACGGCGGAGGTCATGATCTGTCCTGAAGGTTCAGGCTCTCAAATTCGGGCGTCTGTGCTGCCCCTCGTCCGCCTGCCGGCACCTTCTCCGCGTGAAAGACGGGGAGAAGGGACAAACTCCAGCGCTGGCGACCCCCTCTCCCCGTTCTTCGCGGGGAGAGGGTAAGGGTGAGGGGCAGCGCCAACTTCTAAAGGCCAGGCGAACTCACCGCCCGCCGATGACGCCGATATAGTCCGACACCCAGCGGTAATAGGGCACGCACTTGTCATTCTGGCTGGCGCATTTCGATATCGGCGTCTTCCAGAACTTGATCTTCTCGAAATTGTCGTAACCGTTGGTCTTGCAGCCCTCGTCGCCGAGCAGTTCATTGCCCTTGCAGGCGGCGGGCACGACCGGCAGCGAGCCGAACCAGGACGACACATCGCCCTGGACCTTGGGCGAGAGCGAGTGCTCGAGCCACATATAGGCGCAGTTCGGATGGGCGGCGTCGGCTTCCATCATGGTGGTGTCGGCCCAGCCGGTGACGCCCTCCTCCGGCACGGTCGAGGCGACCGGCTTCTTGGCGGCGACCAGCGTGTTCACCTGATACGGCCACGAGCCGGAGGCGACGACGCCTTCGTTCTGGAAATCGTCGACCTGGATTGCGGCGTCATGCCAGTAGCGGCCGACCAGGGTGCGCTGGGTGCGCAGCAGATCGAGCGCCGCCTTGTACTGGTCTTCGCTGAGCTCGTACGGATCCTTGATGCCCAGTTCCGGCTTGTGGAACATCAGGTAGTTGGCGGCATCGGCAATATGGATCGGGCCGTCATAGGCCTGGACACGACCCTTGTTCGACTTGCCGTCGGGCAGCTTCATCTCCTCGAAAACGACGTTCCAGCTCTTGGGCGCTTCCTTGAAGACGGTGGTGTTGTACATCAAGATGTTCGGGCCCCACTGGTAGGGGACGCCGTAATGCACCTTGTCGACGGTGAACCAGGGCGCGTCCTTGAGACGGTCGTCGACCGTCTTCCAGCTCTTGATGAGGTCGGTGTTGATCGGCTGCACGCGCTTGCCGGCGACGAGGCGCAGCGAAGCATCACCAGAAGCCGTCACCAGGTCGAAGCCGCCCTCGTTCATCAGCGAGACCATCTCGTCCGACGTATTGGCGGTCTTGACGTTGACCTTGCAGCCGGTCTCCTTCTCGAAGGCGGTCACCCAGTCGTAGTTCTTGTCGGTCTCGCCCCGCTCGATATAGCCCGGCCAGGCGACGATATTCAGCTCGCCCTCGCCCTTGCCGACTTCCTTGACCTGGGCGATCGCCTGACCCGAGAAGGTCAGCGCAACCGTCAACGCCGTGCATGACTTCAGGAATGCATTCATCATCGATCTCCCATTTTGGCCCATGACCCCGAAACCGATCCGGTTTTCAACAAGGATCACACGCAAACCTGAACGCCAGAGTTCCCATCACCCCGGCAGCCGCGCTCCCGAGCGGCTTTGTTCCCTGAGCGAAAAGTGCTGTGAAAATTCCGGTTTCGCAAATCCATTTATCAGAAAGCCGATATCGGATTTTCCGATACTCTTTCCGACGCCATTCCGGACGGAAGGTTGCGGCGAAGTCGCCGAGCCCAACCGTTCACACTTTGCTGGAATCGCTCTGATCAGAGCCGCTGCCGTACCATGCGCTGCGACTGGGCAAGTCCGATAAAGTCGCGGGCGGCCTGCGGCAGGCTGGAACCGCGGCGCCAAACCATGCCGACCTGGACGACCGGAAGCGAGCCGGAGATATCGCGGGATTCGATGCGGTCGCCTTCCAGCGACCAGGGACGATAGACGAGATCGGGCAGCAGCGCCACGCCGGCGCCGGTGGCCACAAGGCTGCGCACGGCCTCGACGGAGCGGGTGCGGAAGGCCACATGCGGTCTCGCACCGAGCGCCGACAGCAGCTTGCCGGTGTTCTCCTCGATCTCGTCGACGGTCAGCATGATCAGCGGTTCGGAAGCGATGTCGCCGATCGAGATAATGTCGGCGCTGGCGAGCCTGTGGCTGAGCGGCAGCCAGAGCCGATAGGCCGAGACTTCGAGGATTTCCGACTGCAGCGCGGTGCGATCGCGCAAATTCGACGTGACCATGACGGCGATGTCGAGCTTGCCGCCGACCAGCAGATGCTCGAGATAGTCGCCATTGTCCTCGATCGCCGAGACTTCGACGCTCGGATAGGCGCGGCGGTAGCGAGCCAGCAGATCGGAGAGCACGTATCCGGCTACAAGCGAGGTGACGCCGAGCTGCAGCCGCCCGCCTGCTGTGAGTTGATCGCCGAGGAAAGCGCGGCGCGCATCGGAAACGTCGGCCAGGATTTTCGTCGCGTGGCGCAGGAACTGGTGCCCCTTATGGGTGATGTTGAGGCCGCGCGGGTGGCGGTCGAACAACTCGACTCCGAGATCGCTCTCCAGCTCCTTGATCGCCTCGGTGACCGAGGATTGCGAGATGGAGAGGTTCTGCGCGGCGCCCGAGACCGTGCCCTGCTCGGCGACGGCGACGAAGAACTGGAGCTGGCGGATGGTGAAGGCCATGCCCGACTAAACACCGGCGCGGCCGGGAAGGAAAGCCGTTGGCGCATCCGGCGCTAGGCCATCGCAATGCTGAGACGCGCGCCGGCCTGGCTGAGCGCGGCGGCGATGTCGCGCGGCGGCGGCTGGTCGGTGGCAAGCTCGGAGAAACCGTCGAAGCCGCAGACCTGAACTAGGCCCTGCCGGCCGAACTTGGTATGGTCGGTGACGACCAGCGAGCGTTGCCCGCGCGACAACACCATGCGGGCGAATTCCGCCTCCTCCAGCTCGTAGTCGGTCAGGCCGGCGACGGCGTCGACCGCGCCGATGGAGATCACCGCGTGGCTGACCGAGAAGCGGCTTACGAATTCGATCGCCGCGACGCCGAGGGCAGCGCCTGAATCGCTGCGCAGCTCGCCGCCGGCCATATAGACCTTGTTGCCGTTCACCGTCGCCAGCGTACGGGCGATGTCGGACGAATTGGTGACCACCGTCAGGCGGCGATGGCCGAGCAGTTCGCGCGCCAGGAAGGACGTGGTGGTGCCGGTGTCGAGCATGATAGACTCGCCGTCGCGGATGGTGGCCGCGACCATGCGGGCAATCAGACGCTTTGCCTCGGCATTCTCGCGCATGCGGCGCTCGAACGGCGCCTCGCCTGTCATCGACGGCAGGCTGACGGCGCCATGCATCTTGAGCAATGCCCCGTCATCGGTCAGCGGTTTCACGTCGCGCCTGACCGTCTCCAGCGACACGCCCAGGCGCTCGGCCAGGCTGGCGATGGTGATCGTGCCCTCCTCACCGAGGAGCCGCAGGATCTCGCCGTGCCGTTTCGAGTGGATCATCTGGATCTCCGGGATTTTGACCGATTCTACGGCATTCCTAACGCTTTTAAAGGAATTGCTCATATTTTCGGGCAAAACACCCAAAAAAGGTCACAGCTTTTTATTGACAGCAACATCACGCTGGCGTGAGATTGAGGTCGTGACAGGCTCGGAACTGCCACAGGAGGGTGATGGCAGAGCCGCAAACGACTGACCAGATTTTCTGGAACGTGCCTGACGCGAGCTTTTTTCGAATCCGCGGGGGCGGATGCCGGGATCCTAAGCCTGGCCAAGGGGCTCGTCGGTGTGGTGAGGGATATCAATCCCGGCATCCCGCACCGACGAGGCCTTTCTTTTTTCTCTCATCGCTTTGTGAGAGACCGGCGCTTTGTCGAAAGCCGGCCGAAGCAGGACTGAACCCGTGAGCGCCGCCGCAACCACCGAAGACCGCATCCGCGCCCTGCCCTGCTGGAGCGGCGGCATCGAGATCGAGCCGCTGCCCGGCGGCCTCAGCAACGCCAACTATGTCGTTACCGACGCCGCCGGCCGGCACGTGGTGCGCTTCGGCCAGGACTTCCCGTTCCACCATGTCTTTCGCGAGCGCGAGGTGATGACGGCGCGGGCGGCGCATGCGGCCGGTTTCGCGCCAGCCGTCCACTACGCCGAGCCCGGAATTCTGGTGACCCAGTTTCTCGGCGCCAGGACCTTCCTCGCCGAGGATGTGCGCGCCGATCTCGGCCGCGTGGCGGCGCTGCTGCGGCGCTTTCACCGCGAGATGCCGAACCACGTCTCCGGCGCCGGTTTCATGTTCTGGGTCTTTCATGTCATCCGCGACTATGCGCGCACGCTCGAGGAAGGCGGCAGCCGCAAGAAGGACGAGCTGCCGCGCTATCTCGCTTTAGCCGACGAGCTCGAACGGGCGCAGAAGCTTTTGCCGATCGTCTTCGGCCACAATGATCTTTTGCCGGCCAACATCCTCGACGACGGCAAGCGGCTGTGGCTGATCGATTTCGAATATGCCGGCTTCAACACGGCCATGTTCGATCTGGCCGGCGCCGCCTCGAATGCGGGCATGAGCGACGAGGAATCCTTCGCCTTCCTGACCGCCTATTTCATGAAGGAGCCGGACAGCGAGATCCGCCGCTCGCACGCCGCCATGCAATGCGCCTCACTGCTGCGCGAGGCAATGTGGAGCATGGTCTCCGAGCTTTATCTCGACGCGCCCGGCATCGACTACGTCGCCTATACCGAAGAAAACCTGGTGCGGCTCGACGCTGCACTGGAAAACTACCGGACGAGATACGGGACAAGATCATGACCTTGCCCAGCCATGCCGACATCGTGGTCATCGGCGGCGGCATCATCGGCTGCTCGACCGCGTATCATTTGGCGCGCGACCACAAGGCCGACGTGGTGCTGCTGGAGCAAGGCAAGCTGACCTCGGGCTCGACCTGGCACGCGGCCGGACTGGTCGGGCAGCTGCGCTCGTCGGCCTCGATAACCCGCGTGCTCAAATATTCCGTCGAGCTCTATAAGGGGCTCGAGGCCGAAACGGGACTGGCGACCGGCTGGAAAATGACCGGGTGCCTCAGGCTCGCCACCAACGCCGATCGCTGGACCGAGTTCAAGCGATTGGCGACGACGGCAAAAAGCTTCGGCATGGACATGCAGCTGCTGTCGCCCGCCGAGGTGAAGCGCATGTGGCCGCTGATGGAAACCGGCGACCTCGTCGGCGCCTCCTGGCTGCCGACCGACGGTCAGGCCAGCCCCTCCGACATCACGCAATCGCTCGCCAAGGGCGCGCGCATGCATGGCGCAAAACTGTTCGAGGACGCGCGCGTCACCGGATTCGAGATGACGGGCGGACGCATCACCGCGGTGAAGACCGAAAAGGGCGACATTGCCTGCGACAAGGTGGTGAACTGCGCCGGGCAATGGGCAAGGCAGGTCGGCGCGATGGCCGGCATCAACGTGCCGCTGCAGCCGGTCAAGCACCAGTACATCATCACCGAGAAGATCGAAGGGCTGGCCAACGACGCGCCGACAATCCGCGACCCCGACCGCCGCACCTATTTCAAGGAAGAGGTCGGCGGGCTGGTGATGGGCGGCTATGAGCCGAACCCGCAGGCCTGGACGACTGAGCTCCCAGGGGGCGACGTGCCCAACGACTGGGCGTTCCGCCTGTTCGATGACGATTACGACCACTTCGAGCAGCATATGGCCCAGGCGATCGAGCGGGTGCCGGCGCTGGCCAATGTCGGCGTCAAGCAAATGATCAACGGGCCGGAGAGCTTCACGCCGGACGGCAATTTCATCCTTGGTGTCGCGCCCGAATGCGCCAACATGTTCGTCGGCGCCGGTTTCAACGCCTTCGGCATCGCGTCCGGCGGCGGCGCCGGCTGGGTGCTGGCGCAATGGGTGGTCGACGGCGAGGCGCCGCTCGACCTCTGGGTGGTCGACATCAGGCGTTTTTCCAACCTGCACCGCGACCGGCAATGGGTCTGCGACCGCACGCTCGAGGCCTATGGCAAGCACTACACGATCGGCTTCCCGCATGAGGAATATCTCTCGGGCCGGCCGCGCATCGTCTCGCCGCTCTATGAGCGGCTGAGAGAGCACCGCGCCGTGTTCGGCTCGAAGCTCGGCTGGGAGCGGCCGAACTGGTTCGCGCCCGATGGCATCAAGCCGGAAGACGTCTATTCGATGGGGCGGCAGAACTGGTTTACCCCGGTCGGCGAGGAACATCGGCATGTACGCGAGAAAGTCGGCATCTTCGACCAATCCTCCTTTGCCAAATATGAGATGACCGGGGCCGATGCGCTGAGGGCGCTCGACTGGATCTGCGCCAACGACATCAACAAGCCGGTCGGCCGGCTGACCTATACGCAGCTTCTCAACACGCGCGGCGGCATCGAAGCAGACCTCACGGTGGCACGGCTCGGCGAGGACAGGTTCTACATCGTCACCGGCACCGGTTTCCGCACGCATGATTTTTCGTGGATCAGCGACCATCTCGGCCAGGGACTCGACGCGGCGCTGAAAGACGTGACCGAGGATTTCGGCACGCTGTCGCTGATGGGGCCACGCGCCCGCGACGTGCTGTCGGCGGTAACGGGTGCGGATGTCTCCAACGCCGCCTTCCCCTTCGGCCACGCGCGCGAGATTGACATCGCCGGCCACACCGTGCGGGCGCTGCGGGTGACCTATGTCGGCGAGCTCGGCTGGGAGTTGCATGTGCCGATCGCCGCGACGGGCGAGATTTTTGATGCCCTCATGGCAGCCGGGAAACAGCATGGCATCCGCCCGGTCGGCTACCGGGCGCTGGAATCGCTGCGGCTGGAAAAGGGCTATCGCGCCTGGGGGGCGGACATCACGCCGAACGACACGCCGCAGGAAGCGGGCCTCGGCTGGGCTGTGAAGCTCAGGAAGAACAACGGCTTCATCGGGCGGCGGGCGCTGGAGAAAGCGGCCGGCCAGCCGCTGACAAAACGCTTTGCCGGCTTCACGGTCGACGATCCGGACGTCGTCCTGGCCGGACGCGAGACGATCCTGCGCAACGGCCAACCGGTCGGCTATCTCACCAGCGGCGGCTATGGCTATACGGTGGAGAAGAACATCGGCTATGGCTATGTGCGCAACGGCGATGGCGTCAGCGACGACTTCCTCGCCTCGGGCGGCTATGAACTGGTGGTGGCGATGGAGCGCACGCCGGCAAAGATCCATGTCGAGCCGATGTACGATCCGGCCGGAGAGAAGATAAAGGCTTAAGCAGGAAAGCGGTCAGCCGACGCGCAGCACGAGACCCCTGCTTGGCACCGCATCGCCCTCGCCGGGCATCGACGCGTAAGGCCGTGTCTCTTCAAGCCGGGTTATGACGTCCTCCGCTTCGAGCACGGCGATCCGCTCGGCAAAGCCGGCCTGCCAGAGCGTGTTCTTGATCGTCAGCACGATGATGCCGCCTGGACGGCAGATGCGGATCAGCTCGTCCAGCCCCTCGACGCCGACATGGCCGGAGGTGAAGACGCCCGCCGAAACGATGCCGGCATAGGCACCGTCCGCGAAAGGCAGGGCGCCGCCCAGCGCCAGACGATGCAGCGCCGTGTAGACGCCCTTGGCGCCGGCCTTGTCCAGCATGCCTTGCGAGATGTCGAGCGCCTCGACACGAGGATAGCCGGTGATTGCGAGCCATTCGCCGATCAGCCCGGTGCCGGCGCCTGCGTCGAGCACAGGTTCCGCGCCGCGCGGCAGATGGCGGGCCAGCAGGGCCAGGCAGATGGTCGGATGGCGATAGCCGGCCGCCGACATATCGGCGTCGTAAGTTTCGGCCCAGCTATCGTAGATTGCGGCCACTTCGTCCGGCCGTGTTGCGGCATAGGCCGCGCTTAGCGCGCTGTTTTGCTTGCCGTCCGCCATTGCCGCTCCCGCCGCCGATTCGTGTCGGCCATGGTAGCCAAGCGGCAAAAACTGTGGAACCGTTCCGCCATAAACATGGCGTGATGGTTAAGGGGGTGACGATGGAAGAGGCGCGCGCGGCGCTAGCCGCCATTCCGGCGCTTGCCGGCTATGAGGGTCCTTTGGAGCGGTTGGGCGGCCTTACCAACCGTGTCTACAAGGCCGGCGAGGTCTGCCTGCGCATTCCCGGCAAGGGCACGGAGGAATATATCAACCGCGCCAACGAGGCAGTGGCGGCGCGCGAGGCGGCCAAGGCCGGCGTCAGCCCGGAGGTGCTTTTTGACGATCCCGCATCCGGCTTGATGGCAACGCGCTTCGTCGCCGACGCCGAGACCATGTCGCCGGAAAAGTTCAAGGCCAGACAGGGCAGTCCGGCGCGTGCTGGCGCAGCCTTCCGCAAGCTGCATGCGTCCGGCGCGGTCTTCCCCTTCCGCTTCGAGCTGTTTGCGATGATCGACGACTATCTGAACGTACTGTCGACCAAGGATGTGGCCCTGCCGCCCGGCTATCACGACGTGGTGCGCGAGGCGGGCAGCGTGCGCGAAGCATTGGTCACGCACCCGATCCAGCTTGCTGCCTGCCACTGCGATCCGCTCTGCGAAAACTTTCTCGATACCGGGGAGCGGATGTGGATCGTCGACTGGGAGTACTCCGGCATGAACGATCCGTTGTGGGATCTCGGCGACCTCTCGGTCGAAGGCAAGTTCGACGCCGGCCAGGACGAAGAGCTGATGCGCGCCTATTTCGGCGGCGAAGCAAGGCCGGCCGAGCGCGGCCGCGTCGTCATTTACAAGGCCATGTGCGACCTGCTCTGGACGCTGTGGGGGCTGATCCAGCTCGCCAACAACAACCCGGTCGACGATTTCCGCGCCTATGCGGACGGACGCTTCGCCCGCTGCAAGGCGCTGATGGAGACGCCGGAGTTTTCACGGCACCTGGCCGCAATACGAAAGGGCTAATTGACGCCCTTCGGCACATTCTCGGGCGGCACGACGGTCTCGACCACCTTCTGGCGATGGAAGATGAAGATGCCGGCGAGCACAACGATGGCCGAGCCGGCGAGTATCCGCGGGCTCGGCACATCGCCGAAGAAGACCAGGCCGAAGACAATGGCCCACAGCAGCAGGCTGTAATGCAGCGGCGCCAGCGTTGACGCCGGCGCCAGCTTCAGCGCGCGGGTGATCATCAGATGGGCGGCGCAGGAGACGATGCCGAGCAAAAGCATGGCGCCGAAATCGAGCGCCGACGGCGTACGCCAGGCGCCGATGGTCAGAACGCCGCCGACAATCAACGTGCCGATGGTCTGCCAGGTGACCAGCGTCGTGTCACTCGTTCCGCGCAAACGCCGGCCGAGAATGATGGCGAAGCCGAAGGCAATGCTGCCGATCAGCGCATAGGCCGATGACAACGAAAACGCGGCCGACGATGGCTTCAGGATGATCAGCACACCGCAGAAGCCGACCAGGATCGCCAGCCAGCGCCGCCAGCCGACCTTCTCGCCGAGCAGGAGATGCGAGAGCGCGGCGACATAGATCGGTCCGGCCATGTAGAAGCTCATCACGTCGGCGAGCGGCAGATAGACGACCGCGGCATAGAACAGCCCGGTATCGAGCGTGGTCGCCGCGACGCGCAAGACCTGCAGCACCGGCCTTTCCACCTGAAAAAGCTTGCCTGCGCCCTGGTTGGCGATCATCGGCCCAAGCACCAAGAAGGCGCCGATGGAGCGAACCAACACCACCTGACCGACCGAGAAGGAAGCGACCAGCCATTTGCCCATCGCGTCGTTCAGCGCGAACATGAAGTCGCCGGCCAGCATCAAGAGAATGCCGGCGAGCAGGACATTCTTGATCGTAAGATTGCGGGCGAGGAACTGGGCCATGCCCGGCTCCCTACTCGCAATCTGTCGCTTTGAGGAGGGAAATTCGGACGATCCGTAAGACCAGCGGCGGAAATCGGCTGGCGCTACGCGGATTTGTGCCTGCGGTTGACGTTCTCCGGCCGACCGGCGATCGACAGCCGCGTCTCCTGCCTGGTCCGTTCGGCCACCACCTTGCCCCTGGCGATGACACAGAGGCGCTCGGGGCGCAGGCGGACGGCCTCGATCGGATTGCCGGCGTCGAGCACGACAAGGCTCGCCCGCTTGCCGACGGTCAGACCCAGATGACCAAGCCCCATGATGGCGGCGTTGACGTTGGTGACCATGTCGAAGCAGCGCGCCATGTCGGCCGGGCTCGACATCTGCGCGACATGCAGGCCCATGAAGGCCACGTCGAGCATGTCCGCCGTGCCCAGCGAATACCATGGGTCGAGCACGCAGTCCTGGCCCCAGCCGACGCGGATGCCGAGCGCCAGCATCTCCTTCACCCGGGTGAGGCCACGCCGCTTGGGGAAAGTATCGTGGCGCCCCTGCAGCATGATGTTGATCAGCGGATTTGGGATCGCCGAGACGCCGGCCTCGGCGATCAGCGGCAACAGCTTCGACACGTAGTAATTGTCCATGGAATGCATCGAGGTAAGGTGGGAACCGGCCACCCTGCCCTGCAGGCCGAGGCGCTGCGTTTCATAGGCAAGCTGCTCGATGTGGCGCGACAGCGGGTCGTCGGTCTCGTCGCAATGCATGTCGACCATCAGGCCGCGCTTCGCCGCGATCTCGCAGAGCTCCGTCACCGAGCGGGTGCCGTCGGCCGTGCTGCGCTCGAAATGCGGGATGCCGCCGACGATGTCGACGCCCATATCCAGCGCCCGGATTGTGTTTTCGCGGGCCGTCGGCGAGCGATAAAACCCGTCCTGCGGAAAGGCGACCAGCTGCAGGTCGAGATAGGGCGCGACCGTTTTCTTCACGTCCAGCAGAGCTTCCACGGCAAGCAGCCGGTCGTCGCAGACATCGACATGGGTGCGGATGGCAAGCAGGCCCATCGACACCGCCCAGTCGCAATAGGCGAGCGCGCGGTCGCGCACCGCCTCATGCGTCAGGAGCGGCTTCAACTCGCCCCAGAGCGCAATGCCTTCGAGCAGCGTGCCCGAAGCGTTGATGCGCGGAATGCCATAGGAGAGCGTGGCGTCCATATGGAAATGCGGATCGACGAAGGGCGGCGAGACGAGATTGCCGCGCGCATCGACCTCGCTCCGAGCTGCGCCTTGCAACTGAGGCTCGATCGCGGCGATGGTTTCGCCAGCGATGCCGATATCGGCGATCCTGCCGTCCGGCAGCGTGCCGCCGCGCACGATGAGGTCGAAATCCATGTCATCATCCCTTTGGTAGAATCAGCGTTATCGTGATCGGAAAGGCGGCCCGCCGCAGCCGTTTCTTCCCTGCCGACGTTTCCTCCGGCGCCAACTCGCTCTATAAGCCGCCTCTCGCCCCCGTGGCGAATCCGAAATTTGCTAAGCCAGACACAGGATCGGCCGTTTGTTTCGCTTCTTCCGCTCGACGGAGAACCAGCGCCTCGTCGCGAGGCTGGTACGAGAATCTTTCCGAGAGCATAAATTCGGCTATGGCGCGGCCATTGTGTCGATGCTGGTGGTGGCCGCCATGACGGGGGCAAGCGCATGGATCCTGAAGGAGATCACCAACGAATTCGTGGTCTACAAGAGAGCGGATCGCGTCAACCTGATCGCGGCCGCGGTCGCCGCTATCTTCGTCCTCAAGGGCCTGGCGACCTTCGTTCAGGCCTATTTCATGAGCCGTGTCGGCAATGCCATCATCGCCGATAGGCAGCGCAAGATCTATGACCGGATCCTGGCGCAAGGCATCGAATTCTACCATTCGACCTCGTCGTCCGACCTGATCACCCGCATGACCAACAACGCCCAAGCCGCGCGCAGCGTGCTCGACCTCGTTGTCACGTCCTATGTGCGCGATCTGGTGACACTGATCGTGCTGGTCGCAGTGATGGTCTGGGAGCAGCCGGCGCTGTCGCTGATCTGCTTCGTCGTCGGACCGGTGGCGATCTACGGCGTCAACAGCATCCTCAAGCGCGTGCGCCAGATCGCCAAGATGGAATTCCGCTCGCTCGGCCAGATCGTGCATGTGATGCAGGAAACGGCAATCGGCGTGCGCGTCGTCAAATCCTTCAATCTCGAAGGCGCGATGCGCAAGCGCATGTACAAGGCCGTGTCGGACGTACAGAACCGCGCCAACAACATCGCGACGCTCGAGGCAGCCACCAGCCCGGTGATGGAAACGCTTGCCGGTCTGGCGATTGCCGGCGCAGTCTTCATCAGCGGCTTCCTGGTGCTGCAGGGCGGCCAGATGCCGGGCAACATCATGGCCTTTATCGGGGCGCTGCTGCTCGCTTATGAGCCGGCCAAGCGGCTGGCGCGCGTCCGCATCTCGCTGGAGACCGGCATCGTCGGCGTGCGCATGATGTTCCAGCTTGCCGACCGGCCGCTGACGCTGGCCGAAAAGCCCGGCGCCAAGCCGCTGCAACCGGGCCCGGGCGAAATCCGCTTCGACAATGTCAGCTTCGCCTATCCCGAGAGCCCGCCGGTTTTCGAACAGCTCAACCTGACCCTGGCGGCCGGCAAGATGACGGCGCTGGTCGGACCTTCCGGCGGCGGCAAGTCAACGATCCTCAACCTGATCATGCGCATGTACGACCCGCAAAGCGGCAAGGTGATGTTCGACGGCCAGGACATCTCCTTCGCCACGCTCGATTCACTCAGGCAGAAGATTGCCTATGTCAGCCAGGACACGTTCCTGTTCGCCGGCACCATCATGCACAACATACGTCTCGGGCGTCAGGACGCGACCGACGAGGAGGTGATCGCCGCGGCCAAGGCCGCCAACGCGCATCACTTCATCAGCGCCATGGCCAAGGGCTACGAGACGGAGGTGGGCGAGAACGGCTCGTTGCTGTCCGGCGGCCAGCGCCAGCGCATCTCGATCGCGCGCGCCATGCTGCGCAGTGCCGAGATCCTGCTGCTCGACGAGGCGACCAGCGCGCTGGACGCCGAATCGGAAGCGCTGTTCCGCGACGCGCTGCAGCAACTCACGGTCGGACGCACGACCATCGTCATCGCGCATCGGCTGTCAACGGTGCATCAAGCCGACACGATCGTGGTGCTGGAAAACGGCAAGGTGCTGGAAAGCGGGCCGCACAAGTCCCTGCTCAAACAGGGCGGACTCTATCAGAAGCTTTATGAATATCAGCTGATGCCGTGACGCCGGCGCTTACCCTCCCCGTTGTGGGGAGGGTCGCTGCGCAGCAGCGGGGTGGAGGTGCGGCGCCGACCGACCCGGACCTTCGGTCCGACCTCCCCACAGAGGGGCCCACAAGGGGGAGGTAGGGGGGCGCTGCCCGACTTATTATTCCGGCACTTTCCTGACAGCACCTTTGTCGGCGCTGGTGGCGAAGGCGGCGTAGGCGCGCAGCGCCGTCGTCACCTTGCGCTTGCGCTTTTCCTCAGGCTTCCAGGCATCCGCGCCCTTGGCCGCCATAGCCTTGCGGCGGGCGTCGAGCTCGGCTTCGCTGACGGCGAGATGGATCTTGCGGTTCGGGATGTCGATCTCGATCGTGTCGCCTTCCTGAACCAGGCCGATCAGCCCGCCCTCGGCGGCTTCCGGCGAGACGTGGCCGATCGACAGACCCGACGTGCCGCCGGAGAAGCGGCCGTCGGTGATCAGCGCGCAGGCCTTGCCGAGGCCCTTCGACTTAAGATAGCTGGTCGGGTAGAGCATCTCCTGCATGCCGGGGCCGCCGCGCGGCCCCTCATAGCGGATGACGACGATGTCGCCCGCCTTGATCTCGTTGCCGAGGATCGCCTTGACGGAAGCGTCCTGGCTTTCGAAGACGCGGGCCGGACCGGTGAATTTCAGGATCGACTCGTCGACGCCGGCCGTCTTCACGATGCAGCCGTCGAGCGCCAGATTGCCCTTCAACACGGCGAGGCCGCCATCCTTCGAGAACGGCGTCTTGGCCGAGCGAATGACGCCCGTCTCGCGGTTCGTGTCGAGATCCTCCCAGCGGCGATCCTGGCTGAAGGCGACCTGCGTCGGCACGCCGCCGGGCGCGGCGCGGAAGAACTCGCGCACATTCTCTGCGGAAGTGCGGGCGATGTCCCAATGGTCGAGCGCTTCGCCCAGCGTTGCGGTGTGGACTGTCGGCAGATCGCGGTTGATCAGCCCGGCCTGGTCGAGCTGGCCGAGGATCGCCATGATGCCGCCGGCGCGGTGAACATCCTCCATGTGCACGTCGGACTTGGCCGGCGCCACCTTGCAAAGCACCGGCACTTTGCGGGACAGCCGGTCGATATCCTCCATGGTGAAGTCGACCTCGCCCTCATGCGCGGCAGCCAGGATGTGCAGCACCGTGTTGGTCGAGCCGCCCATGGCGATGTCGAGGGCCATGGCATTCTCGAAGGCTCCCTTGGATGCGATGCTGCGCGGCAGCGCGCTGTCGTCCTCCTGCTCGTAATAGCGCTGCGCAAGATCGACGATCAGATGGCCTGCCTCGACGAACAGCCGCTTGCGATCGGCATGGGTGGCCAAAGTCGAGCCGTTGCCGGGCAGCGAGAGACCCAACGCTTCGGTCAGGCAGTTCATCGAGTTCGCCGTGAACATGCCCGAGCAGGAGCCGCAGGTCGGGCAGGCCGAGCGCTCGATGACCTTGACGTCCTCGTCGGAGACGCGGTCGTCGGCGGCGGCGACCATGGCGTCGACCAGGTCGAGCGCCTGCGTCTTGCCGGCAAGCACCACCTTGCCGGCCTCCATCGGCCCGCCGGAGACGAAGACGGTCGGGATGTTGAGGCGCAGCGAGGCCATCAGCATGCCGGGGGTGATCTTGTCGCAGTTGGAGATGCACACCATGGCGTCGGCGCAATGCGCGTTGACCATGTATTCGACGGAGTCGGCGATCAGTTCGCGCGACGGCAGCGAATAGAGCATGCCGTCATGGCCCATGGCGATGCCGTCGTCGACGGCGATGGTGTTGAATTCCTTGGCGACGCCGCCCGCCTTCTCGATCTCGCGCGCGACGAGTTGACCGAGATCCTTCAGATGCACATGGCCCGGGACGAACTGGGTGAAGGAATTGACCACCGCAATGATCGGCTTGCCGAAATCACTGTCCTTCATGCCGGTGGCACGCCACAGGCCACGGGCGCCTGCCATGTTGCGGCCATGGGTGGTGGTGCGGGAACGGTAGGCGGGCATCGGTATTCCTTGCTGGCTGGCCGCGCTCAAACGTGGCGCGGCGGCGCTGTATTTCAGTCGGCAGCGGTTATAGCGGCCAAGGTCCGGCCTTGCCACAATTTTGCGCTGCGCCACGATTCTTCAGGAAATTTGAAAAATGCTGTCGGATCGCGCCGCGCCGAGCCGTCCTTGAGGCAAGCCGCGCCAAATCGCCGGCGCGCCGTTGATGATGAGCCAACCTGAACAAGTCGGAGGAGCAAGATATGCAGAAGATCACCACCTTCCTTTGGTTCGACGGCCAAGCCGAGGAGGCCATGAACCACTACGTCGCCATCTTCAAGAATTCGAAGGTGATGAGCGTCACGCGCTGGCCCAAGGGCCATCCCCAGGAAGGCCAGGTGCTGGTCGCCTCGTTCGAGCTCGACGGGGTACAGTTCCAAGCCCTCAACGGAGGACCGCAATACAAGTTCACCGAGGCGATGTCGCTGTCGATCGACTGCAAAACGCAGGAGGAAGTCGATTATTTCTGGGCCAGACTCACCGAAGGCGGCGGCGAACCGGGGCGCTGCAGCTGGCTGAAGGACAAGTTCGGCGTTTCCTGGCAGGTCGTGCCGGAGCAGCTGCCGCGCCTGCTTCAGGACCCCGACAGAGCGAAGGCCGGGCGCGTGATGTCGGCGATGATGCAGATGGGCAAGATCGACATCGCCACGATCGAGGAAGCGGCGAAGGGGTGACTACGCGTGAGTAGTGAATGGTGAATGGTGAATGGTGGATGGTGGATGGTGGATGGTGGATCGTGAGGATCCCCGACTACTATTCACTATTCACTATTCACTATTCACTATTCACTGTTCACCATCCTCTATTCACCACAATCACGCCGCCTTGTCGCGGACCTGATAGTCCTTGACCGCGGCGAAGCGGATCGCTTTCCAACGCTCGGCCTCGTAGTTGAGCGAGAAGGCGTGCTGGGCGAGGAAGACAGGATCGTTGTCGAGGTCGCGGGCGATGTCGCCGCGATGCGCCTCGATAAAGCGCTGGACATCCGCCCTGTCGTCGGCCGAGATCCAGCGGCAGACGGAGAAGCGCGACATCTCGAAATCCACCGGCAGCGTGTATTCGATGTTAAGCCGCTCCTTCAGCACATCGAGCTGCAGCGCGCCGACAACGCCGACGATGGCCGGCGAGCCGTCCTCAGGCGAGAACAGTTGCACGACGCCCTCCTCGGCCATCTGATGCAGCGCTTCCTTCAGCTTCTTGGCTTTCATCGCATCGCCGAGGCGGACACGGCGCAGGATTTCCGGCGCGAAGTTCGGCACGCCGCGGAACAGGATCTCCTCGCCCTCGGTCAGCGTGTCGCCGATGCGCAGCGTGCCGTGATTGGGAATGCCGACGACGTCGCCGGCGAAGGCCTCGTCGGCGGTGACGCGGGTGCGGGCGAAGAAGAATTGCGGCGCCGAGAGGCTCATCGGTTTGCCGGTGCGCACCAGCTTGGCCTTCATGCCGCGCTCCAGCTTGCCGGAGCAGACGCGGACGAACGCGATCCGGTCGCGATGGTTGGGGTCCATGTTGGCCTGGATCTTGAAGACAAAGGAGGTCATCTTCCCCTCGGTCGCCTCGACCGTGCGTTCATCGGCTGCCTGGGCCCGCGGCGGCGGCCCGTAGGCGCCGAGCGCCTCGATCAGGTCGCGCACACCGTAATTGCGCAGCGCCGAGCCGAAATAGACCGGCGTCAGATGGCCTTCCCGGAAGGCGTCGATGTCGAGCGGTCTGCACGCTTCCCGCGCGAGCTCCAGCTCCTCGATGAAGTCGTTGCGCTCGTTTTCCGGCAAAAGCCCGGCGACGCGGTTGGAATCCGGGCCGTTGACGGGCGTGCGCTCCTTCTCGTCATCGCTCCGGCGCACCGCGTTCTGCGCCAGGTGATAGGTGCCGGAAAAGGTCTTGCCGCGGCCGATCGGCCAGGTAACCGGTGCCGTGTCCAGCGCCAGCTTCTGCTCGATCTCGTCGAGGATTTCGAAGGGATCGCGGCTCTCGCGGTCCATCTTGTTGACGAAGGTGATGATCGGGATGTCGCGCAGCCGGCAGACCTCGAACAGTTTCAGCGTGCGCGGCTCGATGCCCTTGGCGGCGTCGATGACCATGACGGCCGAATCCACCGCAGAGAGCGTGCGATAGGTGTCGTCGGCGAAATCCTCGTGGCCGGGCGTGTCGAGCAGGTTGAAGACGTTGTCGTCATATTCGAAGGTCATCACCGAAGTGACGACCGAGATGCCGCGCTCGCGCTCGATCTTCATCCAGTCGGACCGGGTCTGGATGCGATCCTTCTTGGCCTTGACCTCGCCGGCAAGCTGGATGGCACCGCCGAACAGAAGCAGCTTTTCGGTGAGCGTGGTCTTGCCGGCATCGGGGTGGGCGATGATCGCGAAAGTGCGGCGGCGCGAAACCGCCTGTTCGATGTCTTCTGCCAATTTTTGGAATCCTGTCTGTGGCGCGGGCTTCTAGCAGCGCATTTTGGGCGTGTCGACAGTTTCGGGCAGACCGGCACGGCCGAACAGCGTAGTCGATGTGGCCTGACAGGAACCTTAGGCCGTTCAGGTTCGCTCGCGATGACGGTCCTGGCGGCCCAACCGGGTAGCTAAACGTATCTCCGCCCGTTCGATGCCGATGTCGCGCAGCAGATAGTCCGGCAATTCGTCCAGCGTGGCCCGACCCCTGCGATTTCGCAGGATGCGCGCAAGCACGCCTCCGCCGGAACGGCAGATTACGAAGATCGCAACGAGGAACCGTCCGAGCGCGGAGTGGTTGGCCGCAAGCTCCTGTCCAAGGATGGTCATGGTTTATCCTCCTCTGTTTGAATGATGAAATCGGGAGGGCCCAGACTGGCCCTCCCGAAGGTTTGGCCGACAGAAGATCAGGATCGATCGTGCTCGCAGCTCGCCTGCAAGGCACTTCACGATCGATCCCTCCGTCAGGCGGCGGCGTATGCCGTCGTCGGATCGAACAGGCGCTTCACCTGCGTGATCTTGGTGGCCGGGAAGCCGCTCATCTTGGCGTGGCGCTGAATGATGGCCTCGTCCTTGGCGAGGTAGACGCAAAAGGTCTTGTCGTCCGCGACGAAGGATTCGACCCACTGAATGTCCGGGCCGAGCTCGGCGAGAACGGCGTTCGAGGCCTTGGAGGCGTCGCGAAGCTGCTCGCGCTCGAATGTGCCGACCTTGGGAATTTCACGTTCGATGATGTATTTCTGCATTTCGCAATCTCCTTGATCTTGGGTTCAAATGCCTCCGGACGCTCGACCAGATTCGATGCCGGTGACATTCCCGGGGCCGCTGAGCTAAACTGCAGCATGGCTCGCCGGGCAGACGGAGAATTGCGCAAGAGGCGGCCGACAGTCCTTACGCCGTCCTTATCTTCTTCCGATCCTTTGCCTACTGCCGTTACAGGATTGCTGCCGATGGGAACTTATTGCTTCGGCGACTTCGAGCTTAACGAGGACGCTCGCGCCCTCCGTCTCGCCGGAAGCGAGATCGAGGTGCAGCCCCTGGTCTTCGATTTCGTCGCCATCCTACTGCGGCACCGGGACCGGGCCATGAGCAAAGACGAATTGCTTGAAACGCTATGGCCGGGCGTGACGGTGACGGAAGCTTCGTTGCAGCGCGTGGCAAGCCTTGCCCGCGGCGTTCTTCGCCAGGGCGGCATGGAAACGGCGCTGCGCAACCTGCCCCGCTTCGGCTACCGCATTTGCCTCGACCAGCCGCCCATTTCGGCGAACGGGCCGGCCGGCGCGGGCGGCAAGCTTTCGAGCCCCGGTTCACCGGTTCTGTCGGCACGCGAAGCTGTTGCTGTCAGAAAATGGCACGAGGCCGCGGCCTGCTTCACCGAAGCGGATGCCGCTGGCGAGCTGCTGACGGCCGATCTCGAGGAATGGGCACTTGCGCTGGAGTGCATGGGGCGCCCGGCTGAAGCCATCCCGCTTCTGGCGCGCGCGGTGACTGCCTACGGCGTGGCCGGCGAGCGCTTGCGAGCGGCGTCCCCGGCAATCGGCCTGGCCAGGGTTCATCTGGAGAGAGGGGAACTTGCCGTCGCCAAGGGCTGGCACAAGCGGGCGGCGCAGCTGATCGATGGCGCAACCGACAGCAGGGAGCACGGCCTGTGGTGCTGGATGGGAGCGCGCATCATGGGCGCGGAAGCCGAGCCGGAGCAGGCGCTTGCGCTTGCCGAACAGGCTTTCGCGGTTGGCAGGGATCTCGAAGATCCGGTCGTGGAGTCGCTCGGGCTGATCTATCGCGGCTTTTTCAAGCTCTGCCTCGGTGAGACCAAATCCGGCCAGGAGGACCAGGATTTCGCCGCCGCGCTCGGCCTCTCCAGCGACGTGGACCCGGTCGTCGGCGGCATTCTCTACTGCAACATACTTTGGGCCTGCCGGAATTTTGGCGACTGGGCGAGGGCCAACCAATGGACCCTCGGCTATGAGGACTGGTGCAGGGGACATGGGCTTGAGGATCTGTCGGGCTCCTGCCGGCTGCATCGCGCCGAAGTGCTCGGCGTTCACGGCACGCTGAAGGAGGCTGAGGCGCTGGTACGTGCCGCGCTCGACCAGCTCGCCGTCGACGCCCCCTGGGCGACGGGCGATGCGCTGCGTGTCTTGGGTGACATTCATCTGGCTGCCGGAGATCTCACCGAGGCGGAAACAGCCTATCGGGCGTCCCATGCCGCCGGCTGGGATCCGCAGCCCGGCCTGGCGCTGCTGCAGCTGGAGCAAGGCCAGGCCGAGGCCGCCTTCAGCGCTCTCGAGCGCTCCCTGGTCGGAAACGGCTGGCCGACGCTGCAGCGGCGAGGCATGGTCCTTGCCACTCTCGCCAAGGTGGCGGCGCGCACCAATCGTCTCGAGCGCGCAAAAGAAGTTATCACCGAGCTGGAGAGCCAGCCGCAGCGCTGGCCGATGGCCTCCATCCGGGCGCTGACCGCCGAGGCCAAGGCTGAACTTTTCATACGGGAAGGCCGCCTCACCGAGGCTGTTCGGGAGCTGCAGACCGCATGCTCGCGCTGGAGCGAGGTCGGCTCGCCGGTCAATGTCGCCGATGCGAGGCTTGCGCTCGCGGCGCTGCTCATTCAGCTCGGCGATCGTTCCGGCGCGGAGCTGGAACTCGGCACAGCGTTGGCGTTAGCGAAGAAAGTCGACTCTTCACGGCTCACGCGGCGCTGCGAAGAGCTGAAGTGCCTGATTGTCGGGACGCAGAAGATAGCGGTGGGCGGCGCTTAGCCGCTTCTCGCTTGAGGTCTGGCCGGCGCGATGGCATGACGGGGAAATCTCCTCTGAAGGTTATGGCATGAGCAGCGCGAAACAAGTCATCGTCATCGGCGCCGGCATCATCGGCGCATCAATCGCCTGGCATCTGGCAAAGGCCGGAGCGCGGGTGACGGTCGTCTCGACAAGCGGCGCCGGCGGCGTCGCGACGCCCAATTCCTTCGCCTGGATCAACGCAAGCTGGGGCAACCCGGAGACCTATTTCCGGCTGCGTATCCGGGCGATGAACGAATGGAAACGCTTGGCGAATGATCTGCCGGGCCTGCCGCTTGCCTGGTGCGGCGGCCTGTGCTGGGACCTGCCGGCGGACAAGCTCAAAGCCTATGCGGCCGAACATGCGTCCTGGGGCTACGGCATCGAGCGGGTCGGCCGCGAGCAGGCGGCGCGGATCGAGCCCAACCTGACCGAGCTTCCCGATTTTGCGCTTCATGTCGCCGAGGAAGGCGTGGCCGAGCCGGTGGCGACCGCAACGGCGCTGCTGGCGGACGCCGAACGGCGCGGCGCGCGGCTCATTACGGGGACTGTCGATAGACTGACTCTATCGCGCGGCAGCCTGAGCGGCGTCGTCGTTGCGGGTGAAACCATCGCCGCCGACGAGGTGGTGATCGCCGCCGGCGCCGGCGCTCCGGCGATCGCCGCGACGGCAGGCGTCCAACTGCCGATCAAGACGCCGCCCGGTCTGATCGTGCATTCGCGACCCTACAGGAAGCTCCTCAATGGCCTGGTGCCGGGCGAGAGGCTGCATATGCGGCAGACGGCCGATGGCCGGATCATCGCGGGCTCGGATTTTGGCGGCGGCGATCCGGGCGAGAACCCGAAGGCAACCGCGCTTGAGCTTTTCGAAGCGGTAAAAGCGATGCTGCGCGGCGCCGACGGGTTGGAGTACGATTTCCATACGGTCGGCTATCGTCCCACTCCGACCGATGGTTTCCCAATTGTCAGCCGCGCCGACGGCGTAGGCGGCCTCTATGTCGCCGTCACCCATTCCGGCATCACGCTGGCGCCCGCCATCGGCCTGTTTGCGGCCTGCGAAATCGTCGATGGCGAGCGCGATCCATTGCTCGCGCCTTATGCGCTGTCGCGCTTCGCTCAGTAGCCCGGCGGCCGGCGAAACCCGTCGGTCAGCGGCGCGATCGCCGCAGCGACGCCGAGCAGTCTCGCCTCCGACCAGCGCTTGCCGACCAGTTGCAGGCCGATGGGCAACCCGTTGCTGTCCTGCCCGCCTGGTATCGCCAGCGCCGGATGGCCGGAATAATTGAAGACCGCGCCATAGGCCGGCAGCATCCAATAGCTCTCGTCCTTGCCGTCGACCTTCAGCGGGCTGCCTGGCTTGCAGTGCGGAAAGGCCGTTGTTATGGCGACCGGGCAAAGCAAGGCATCACAGCTTTCGAAGAACCGCTCCCAAGCAAGGATCGACCGGTCGCGGCGAGCGAGCGCCGCGAACCAGCGCGACACCGGCGCAGGCTGTTCCGGCGGTTCCGGTTGCGCTGCCTCCAGCATCATGCCGATCAACTTGCCGCCCTCGGCGAGATCATCATGCAGGTCGAGCTTCGGCAGTTTGGCTTCCTCGACGTGCGCGCCGGCGGAAGCCAGCCTAGCAGCCAATCTCTCGACCGCGGCGCCGATCTCGGCGGCCACCGGAAAGCCGCGGAAGGGGCCGGCGAAGGCGATGCGCAGCGATTTCATCTCGAGCGTCGGTATGGGATCAACCGGCACCGGCGCCACATCGGTATCGCCGCCGTCCGGACCGGCAATGATCCGGTAAATCAGCGCCAGGTCCTCCAGATTGCGAGCAATCGGCCCAACACAGGACATCCAGCGGACGCTGCGCGGAATGCCGCCCGGATCGGGAAAAGCGCCGGCCAGCGAGACGCGATGCTCGGTCGGCTTCAGGCCGTAGACGCCGCAAAAGGCGGCGGGCAAGCGGATGGAATTCTGCATGTCGGTGCCGACCTCGAAGGGCATCATGCCCGTCGCGACCGCAGCTGCAGCGCCGCCGCTGGAGCCGCCCGCCGTACGCGACGGATCCCAAGGGTTGCCGGTGCGGCCGAACAGCGGATTGTCAGACTGCCAGTCGCCCAGCATGGTGGCGACATTGGTTTTGCCGACCAGCACGCCGCCGGCTCTCTTTAGCCTGGCAACCACAGGGCTGTCCTGCTTGGGAACGTAGTCGGCAAATGGCGGGAAGCCGACCGTCGTCTTCATGCCAGCGGTCTCGTGCGCGTCCTTCAGCGTGAACGGCACGCCGTGCAGCGGGCCGAGCGCGGCGCTGCGGGCCAGTGCCGCATCGGCTTCTCGGGCACGCTGAAGCGCACCTTCCCGGTCGAGGAGGATGACGGCGTTCAGTGCTTCGTTATGTCGGTCGATCTGCGCCAGATGCGCATCGAGCGCCTCCACGGCCGAGATTCTCCGCCGGGCAATTGCTGCCGCGAGTTCGGTAGTCGAGGAAAATCCGATGTCCATTGTGCTGCACTCCGGCTGCTTGCCGCGCTGCGCCTTTGAACATGGCGGATGAGACCGCGGCTTCAAGCCGAATTCAGCATCGTTAGGACAGCGGTGCTTGATCGAAATTGCGCCCACCTGCGGTCAGGGCGGCGCTGTCCCGCGACCTTCGCTACGTTTGGAGCTAGACGGCCAACGCGAACTTAGCAACGGTCGGCGCGAACGGCCGGATGCTGGTGCCGTCCCTTGTCATGGTGACGAAGCTCGACGGCGGGATCGCCTGCCATTCGCCGCCGTCGCGGTCGAACGGTTCGGAGACGATGCAGCGGCCGGCGCGGCTCGCGAATGCGCCGGTATAGAGCGTTGGCGCCTGGCCGTCGGTGGCGTAGCGCACGGCGTAGAGCGCCTCGCCATCGGAAAATGCCGCTGTCAGCTTCAGGGAGGGTTCGAGACCGGCGTGGCGCGAAGCCTCGAGAACGCGGCTGGTGGCGCGGGCTACCGCGCCTTGCGGGTCGGCGGACAGGCCTTCGTCGAGCATCAGCAGGAAGAAGAGTTCGGAATCAGTCGTCCCTTCGCGCTGGTCGAAGACAGCATCCGACAGCGAATTCTCAAGCGCGCGGCGGATCTTCTCGAAGCCGCCGATCTGGCCGTTATGCATGAACGACCAGCGGCTGGAGACGAAGGGATGGCAGTTCATGCGGCTGGTCGCGCCGCCGGTGGAGGCGCGCACATGAGCGAGGAACAGGCCTGATTTGATCTGCCGGCAGAGGCTTTTCAGATTGGGGTCCGACCAGGCCGGCAGGATGTCGCGGTAAAGGCCGGGCTCGGGACGGTCGCCATACCAGGCGAGGCCAAAACCGTCGCCATTGGTCGGCGACTTGGCCTCCTGGGCGCAGTGGCTCTGGGCAATCAGCGAGTGGCAGGGCGCGGTGACGATGTCTTCGAGGAAGACCGCTTCACCGAGATAGGCCGCCCACCGGCACATCGCATTCCACCATTTATCAGGCGCGATCCATCAGAGCCTGAGGCTCCTTCACCGCGTGTGAGCCTCTGTTGTTCGTGCGCTCATAGAGCTCACGGACGATTCGGCTGGCGGTAGTCTCGAACAGAAATGGCAAGAAAGCGTGAACGAGGGCGGCGCCCGCGGCCATCGACAGGCGGGAGCAGAACCAGGCGGCGAAGGCCATGTGGCCGAAATAGGTTTCGCCAACCTTGGCCGGGTGAGACGTAAAGAGCGCCGAAAACCGCGTCGTCATGGTGATCCCTCCTGCCGGGATGAGCCCCGATATTGAGTATCCTGCCACGAGTTGAAGGTTCATCGATCCCAAATTGTCCTTGTGTCTAGCCCTATTTTGGGACATTTATCCCAAGAATGGCATATGATATCGACGAAACTGATCGGAGATTGCTGGCCGAACTGCAGCGCGACGGCACGCTTTCCGTCGACCAGTTGTCGGAGCGCGTGGCCTTGTCCCGCAACGCCTGCTGGCGGCGCGTGAAGCGGCTGGAAGAGGAGGGCGTCATTACCGGGCGCGTGGCGCTGGTCGATGCCGACAAGCTTGGACTCGGGCTTTCGGTGTTCATCCTGATCCGCACGTCGAACCACGACCCGGACTGGCTGCAAAAGTTCCGGGCGGCGGTGACGGGCTTTGCCGAGATCACCGGCGTCTACCGCATGTCGGGCGACCTCGACTATGTGCTGAGAGCCCGCGTCGCCGACGTGAAAGCCTATGACAGGCTCTATCAGCGGCTGATCGCCAAGGTGCCGCTGTCGGACGTCTCCGCTTCCTTCGTCATGGAGGAGATCAAGGAGACGACCGTCGTTCCGGTGGAGTTGCGCTGACGCGGAACCGCATTGAAAGAAAGGCGTTGATAGCGTCGCGGCCGGGTTGACCGAATCGGCAGCCGCGCCGATAGGAATGGGCTCATGCGCACGGCTGTCTATCCTTCCTCCGTCATCGGCCCCACCGTCGGTTTCGTCAGGCTTCCGCATGGCGAGGGCTTGCCGCTGCCGACCTATGAAAGCGCGGGCGCGGCCGGGATGGACCTGCGAGCCGCGGTGCCGGAAGACCGGCCGCTGCTTATCCTACCCGGAAAACGCGCGCTGGTGCCGACCGGGCTGATCGTGGAAATCCCGGAAGGCATGGAAGGCCAGGTGCGGCCGCGCTCCGGCCTCGCCTTCAAACATGGGCTGACCGTGCTCAACACGCCCGGCACCATCGACAGCGATTACCGCGGCGAGGTGAAAGTGCTGCTCGTCAATCTTGGCGATGAGGACTTCGCGGTGACGCGCGGCATGCGGATCGCGCAGATCGTGTTTGCGGCAGTCACGCAGGTGGCCAGCGAAGAACGGGCGCTCGCCGGCGGCACGGCGCGCGGCGCCGGCGGTTTCGGATCGACCGGCACCGTCTAAATGCAAGTCCCAAAACTGGTCATCTTCGATTGCGACGGGGTTCTGGTCGACACCGAGAACCTTGCCAATCGGCGCCTCGCCGACTGGCTTTGTGAAGCGGGCTTTCAAACCACATTCGAATATTGCCGCAAGACCTTCTCGGGCCGCAGCATGGCCTCGGTGCAGAAAGAGATCGAAGAGGCGACCGAGGCCCGGCTCGGCGCCGACTTCGTCGAACGCTGGAACGCCGGCCTGCCGGATCTATTCGCGCATGGCGTCGAGGCGATCCCTCACGTGCGCGATTTCATCGAAAAGGTGCGCGCCGCCGGTATTGCCTATTGCGTCGCCTCGTCGGCGCGGGTTTCGAAGATGCATATCACGCTCGGGCAGACCGGCTTGTTGCCGCTGTTCGAGCACGCCATGTTTTCCTCGACCATGGTCGGGCGCGGCAAGCCGTTCCCGGACCTTTTCCTGCATGCGGCAAAGACGATGGGCTTCGCGCCGGCCGACTGCATCGTCATCGAGGACAGCGTCGCCGGCACTCAGGCCGGCATTGCCGCCGGCATGCGCGTGTTTTCCTATCACGCCGATCCATTCTCGGACCGCGACGGGCTGGCGGAAGCCGGCGGCGTCCTGTTCGACGACATGCGCGACCTCGCAGGACTGGTGCCGATCCTTTGATCGGACACTGGAGCGATTCCGCTTTCGTCGAATTGCCGACCCGCTCCAGCTACTTGTTTTTACGCAATTCCGGACGGAAAACTGTTTCACATTCTTCCTGGAATTGCTCCGGGCTGTTCGGCGAAATCTTCCGTGCTAGCGTGCAGCCGTCAAACAGCCGGCGGCTCCCACCCCATGAAATCCACCCTGCTTCGCCTCGCCCTCGCTCTTGTGCTTCTGTCATGGCTTTGGGGCCCGGCGAGCGCGGAGAATGTCAGCTTTCCGGACTTTGCCAGCGCCATCCCGGGCCACAAGGACGTCACCTATCTCGACCTCGCCAGGATGGTCATCCCCGATCTGGCGTTGAACGCCGACGGCTTCTACCGCGGCGGCTTGCCGATCGAAATGCGCCACGTCGCCGGTCCGGACAGCGGTGGCTCGCCGCCTGAAACGTCAAGCCTGCCCAATGCTGCGGTGCTTGTCATAAAGGCCGGCGGCAAGGACCGGCTGACCATGCTGTTCGATCTCGGCGACTCTCCCGACAGCGCCGAGGGCTATGCGATGCTGGCGCTCTACGATCTGACCGGCGGCAAGCCGGCGCTGCTCGACGCGGTCAATGTCGCCGTCGATCGCAGCACCTATTTTCGCGAACCGAACAAACTGTCGGTCGGCGCCGGTGACGATATCCTCATCACCATGAGCACGCATTTCAATTCCAGCCAGGGCTATGTGATCACGCCGCTGATCATGGTGCGCAACGACAAGTTCGAACTGATCGACATGATCTACACGTTCGATGAAAGGCTATGCACCTATAGCCGCAAGCAGGACATCGCTTTTAAGGCCATTGCCGGTGGCCGGCCGCATGCAGCCGTCAAGGTGACGGTGACCGATGCCACGATACCAAGCGGCGAAAGCTGCGACGATGCGGCGCCCGAGGCGTCCTCGAAAGACATTTCAGTCATCTATCATTGGGATAAGAAAGCGTCGCGCTACGTGGCGAGTTCAGACGCCCTCAAACGGTTGTCAGCAGAGAACGAGAAACGCTTCTGAGCCGAGCGCATTCGTTTGCCCGAGCGGGGCGACCGCGATAAATTCCCCGCACGACCCATGATTGAGGACCCGCCATGGACAAGGGCAAGATTTTTCGCGATCTGCACGCCTCGACCTTCGTCATGCCCAATCCCTGGGATGTCGGCACGACCAAGCTTCTGGCTTCCTTCGGCTTCAAGGCGCTGGCCACGACCAGCGCCGGCTTCGCCTTCTCGCGCGGCCTGCCCGACGGCGCCGTGACGTTCGAGGCCATGATCCACCATTGCCGCGAAGTGACGGCGGCAACCGACCTGCCGGTTTCGGCCGATCTCGAGCGCGGCAAGGGCGACAGCGCCGAGCAGGCCGCAGAAACCATCTTCGCGGCGGAAGCCGCGGGCCTTGCCGGCTGCTCGATCGAGGACCATACGGGCGATCTAGAGGATCCAATCTACGAGTTCTCGCATGCAGTCGAACGCGTCGCCGCGGCCGCCGAGGCGGCGCGCGCCTTGAAGCACGATTTCGTCTTCACCGCGCGGGCCGAGAATTTCCTTTGGGGCAAGACCGATCTCGACGACACGATCAAGCGTCTGCAGGCTTTCGAGAAAGCCGGCGCCGACGTGCTTTATGCGCCGGGCCTGAGCGACATCGACGCGGTGCGGACGGTCTGCTCCGCGGTCAGCAAGCCGGTCAATGTCATGGCGCGACCCGGCTTCACCGTGGCCGACCTTGCTGCGGCCGGCGTAAAACGCGTCTCGCTCGGGCCATGGCTGACGAATTTCGCCTTTGGCATGCTGGAAACCGCTGCGCGGGAAATCCAGCAGGACGGCACCTTCGGCTTCACCCGTTCGGCGATGCCGTTCGGCAAGCTGCAGGCGCTGTTCCGCGGGGGCGGTACCGAGCAGGATTAGAGCGTTCAGCGTTCCACGGAAACACCGAACCGCTCTATCCCCCTTGTTACGCATTTCCGGACGAAAAACCGCTACGCGCTTTTCCTGAGATTGCGCTGGACCGGGTCCCGCGCCGAAACCGCCTTGTGCAGATGCACCATCATGGCGGCGGCAAAGAGCGGCGTCAAAAGGTTGAGCAGCGGCACGGCAAGGAAGACCGCGATCAGCAGTCCGGCCAGGAATACCGTGCCCGCATACTTCCGGCGCAGCGCCTTGGCTTCGGCCTCGGGGCGGAAGCGCATGGCGGCGAACTCGAAGAATTCGCGACCCAGCAGATATCCATTGACGATGAAGAAGGCGGCGAGGTTGATGCCCGGCACGAGGAGCAGCAGCAGGGCGGCGATGTTGCCGAGGATCACGACGCCAAAGAACTTTATCGCCAGCGCCAGCGACTGCAGCAACGGCACGGCGCGGCCGGGCGGATTGCCGGGATAGTCGGTGCGCTCGACCACCTCGGCGATATCGTCGAGGAACAACCCGGCGACGATTGCCGTCACGGGTGCCACGAGCAGCGCCATGCCCATTGCCAACAGCATGCCGGCGATGATGCCGCTCAGCCATCCTGCCCAGGACGGCAGGCCGGGCACAAATGTCTGCAGCCACGGCCATGCCAGCCATTCGAGCAGGCTCTCGATGCCGAACCAAAGCGCCACCAAGGCGAGCAGCGTCAGGCCCAGCGTCTTCAGAAAGACGGAGCGGAATTCAGGTGAGAACAGCCGGCTGGCGGCGGCGCGGGCGGCGTCGAGGATCACGGCAGGTCCAAGCCCTTACAGAGGAGCGACGATCCCGAGATAGGCGGGCTTGCTAAGCGGCGCAACTAAGCGCGTCGCGTCGACGCGCCTTAGGTTTGTCTCGATGCATGTCGTCCTCCCAAAACCGCCATGCACTTTTGGGCGACATGCATTATTGCGCAAGCCTGGCCAGTCTTGCCGGGATGGTCATGGCCGCGACACCAACGACGACGAAGCCCATGCCGAACCAGGCGCTCGGCCCGAGGCTTTCGCCCAGAAAGACGGCGCCGATGCCGACGCCGATCGGCACGCGCAGATAGGCCTGCGAGGTGGCGCCGACCGAGCCCAGCGTGTGGATGAGCCGGAAGAAGATCGAAAAGGCGAGCGCGGTGGAGAAGACCGAAAGCCCGAAGAGCGCCAGAATCGACGCCGTCGACGGCGTCAACGTCCAGGGCCGGTCGAAGACGAGGCTCAAGGGAATCAGGATCACGGCGCCGCAGATCATCGAGCCGGCGGCCGGCACCATCGGGTCGAGCCCTCTGAAATTGCGGCCGAAAATGGCGGCGCCGGCATAGCAGACGGTGGCGGCGACGACCGCAAGCTGCGCCCAGAGCTGATGGCCGATGCCGCCCAGCGCCTCGGTGCCGACGATGAGGCAAATGCCGGCGATGCCGGCGCCGACGCCGACCAACTTGCGCAATGTCACCGGCTCGTGGCGGGTGATCAGCGCCGTCAGCAGAAAGGTGAAGATCGGCGACGTCGCGTTGAGGATCGTGGCGAGGCCGGCGTCGATGGAACGTTCGGCGGCGGCGATCAGCGTGAACGGGATGACGCTGTTGAGGCAGGCCTGGAACATGAAGCGGCGCCACATGACCACGCCCCGCGGCATGGCAAGGCCGCGCCAGCGAATGAGGCCAAGCAGAATGCCGCCGGCGATCAGCGTGCGCCCGGCGATGAAGGTTACCGGCGGGATCGTCTCGACGCCGATCTTGATGAAGGTATAGGAGGCACCCCACAACACCGCCAGGAGGCCAAGCAGCGCCAGCTCGGTCGTCATCTCGGTCTTTTCGGACATGGGATTTCGCGCCTTCAGCCTGTTTCGACGGTCCGCTCTAGCTCACACCACGGCTTAGATGTTTCGATGACGCTCCAACCATAGCCGCCGTCGCCTCTAACGATATGGTCCAGTTCGGCGCGACGGCTGCCGCAGCAACCGACCGGAAGCCGGCGAAGCGGAAACCGGTGCCGATTTTCGGGGTAGGCAAAGCGGCTGCGAGCCGCTAGACCCGCGCGCGGCCGGCGTGGCAGAAAGCCGGACAGTCGTTGGCGGAGACATTGATGCCGGAATATGACGTGCTTTGCATCGGCAATGCCATTGTCGACATCATCGCGCAATGCGACGAGGCCTTTCTGGAAACCAACGGCATCATCAAGGGCGCGATGAACCTCATCGACACCAGGCGCGCCGAGCTGCTCTACAGCCGCATGGGACCGGCGATCGAAGCTTCAGGCGGCAGCGCCGGCAACACGGCGGCGGGCGTGGCGAGCTTCGGCGGCCGCGCCGCCTTTTTCGGCAAGGTGTCGAACGATGCGCTCGGCGACATCT
>NZ_RZSF01000330.1:0-7372 GCF_004023325.1 Mesorhizobium sp. M1A.F.Ca.ET.072.01.1.1
CTGTCCGGATTGTCGATGAGCCTTTGTGCCGACGGCCAATTCCTGCCGCCGCCACAAAGGCTCATCGACAATCCGGACAGTTGGCTCGACATGACCGATCTCGTCTTCGTCGATCCGGTCGGCACCGGCTACAGCCGCGAAGCGCCGGGCCAGGACACGAAAGGGTTCTGGGGCGTCGACCAGGACGCCAGCTCGGTCGGCGCTTTCATACGGCTCTATCTGGCGCAGAACGGCCGCACCGCTTCACCGCTCTTCCTCGCCGGCGAAAGCTATGGCGGCTTTCGCGCCGCGCTGCTCGCCAGGACGCTGCAGGAGGATGTCGGCTTGAGCCCCTCCGGCATCGTGCTGATCTCGCCGGCGCTGGAGTTCATGCTGGTGCGGCCGGACCAATTCGATCAATTGCACTGGGCGCTCGAATTGCCTTCGCTGGCGGCGGTGCGGCTTCGCGCCGACGGCGTCAGCGGCGAGGCGCTGCGCGACAGGCTGGCCGAGGTCGAACGCTATGCGCTTGGCGACTATCTGACGGCGCTCGCCAGCGGGCTGGAGCAAGGCGGCAAGCTCGCCAGCGGGCGCGTGGCGGAAATCACCGGCCTGCCGCTCGATCTCGTCGAGCGCAATTTCGCCCGTGTCCCTACCGGCCTGTTCACCCGCGAGTTCCAGCGCGCCAAGGGCAAGGTGCTCAGCCCGTTCGATGCCACGATCAGCACCGCCGATATCTCGCCGGGCAGCGCCCGCATAGAAGGCCCGGACCCGGTGCTTGACCGCAGTGTGCCGGTGCTGACCTCGGCCTTTGTCGCTTACGCCCGTAACGAACTGAATTATCGCACGGATGTCAGCTACCGGCTGCTCAACGGCGAGATCAGTCGCAATTGGGAGTACGGCACCTCGGGGCAAGGCTATGCCGGGGCGATGAACGACCTGCAGCGGGCGCGTTCGCTCAACCCCTCGCTCGGCGTGGTCATCGTCAACGGCTATACCGACCTGGTGACGCCCTATCTCGCTTCGCGCTATCTGGTGAACCAGCTTCCCTCGCTCGCCGACGCCAAACCGATCCGGCTCGATGTCGTGGAGGGCGGCCACATGATGTACCTCAGGCCCGACGGAAGGCGCGCGCTGAAGGAGGCAGCCTCCGAGCTCTACCAGGCGACGCAGTAAGCGCTTCTCGATCGGCCACGAGGGCTCTGCCCCAACGCAAGCGCCGCGCTGGAACAGCGCGGTAGAAGCTTTCGCCCGTATAGCTGGCAGAAGTGGATCCGATGGGGCGGAGCCGCCTCCACGCTGGCAAATCGATACCGCATGGCCGATGTCGTCGTCCTCGAAAGCCGCGAAAGGGTGCTGGCCGGCATCCTGTTCACCGCGGCCGCCTATTTCCTGTTTTCGGCGCAGGACGCCTCGATCAAGCTGTTGGTGGCCGGCATGACGGTGTGGCAGATCATGTTCTTCCGCTCGGTCACCGTCCTTGCCGCCTGCGGCGCGATCGGCGGACGGACGCTGTTCGCCGACACCGTAAACTCGCCCATCGTGCGGCCGATGCTGGTGCGCAGCGCGTTCACGCTCGCGGCCTGGCTCTGCTACTACAACGCCGCACGCTCGCTGCAGCTCGCCGAGCTCACCACCATCTACTACGCCGCGCCGATCATCGTCACCGTGCTTTCGGTGGTGATGCTGGGCGAGACCGTGCCGCTCTTGCGCTGGGCGGCGGTGTTCGTCGGATTCGTTGGCGTCTTCATCGCCTGCGACCCGGCGCGTCTCGGCTTCTCCGTGCCAGTGCTGCTTGTGCTGGCGGCAGCGCTTTTGTGGGGCATCGCCGTGGTGCTCTTGCGCAAGACCGCGATGCAGGAGCGCACGACGATCCAGCTGGTGCTCAACAATTTCTACTTCCTGCTTTTTTCGGCGGTGCCGGCGCTGATCTGGTGGCGCATGCCCGACGCGCCGCAACTCATGCTTCTCATGAGCGTCGGCGCGCTCGGCGGCGTCGCGCAATACATGCTGTTCGAGGGCATGAAACGGGCGCCGGTGTCGATCGTGGCGCCATTCGAATACACCTCGCTGGTCTGGGCGTTCGCGCTGGGCTTCGCCATCTGGGGCGACGTGCCGAGAACCGAAGTTTTCATGGGCGCGGCTTTGATCATCGGCGCCGGCCTGCTGATCGTCGGCAACGAGCGTTTCCGCAAACGGGTCGAGGACTCATGACAGAAGGCTGTCAGCACGAGCGGCATAGTCTGGTGCCATGACGGATACGGTCGACATGCCTGAAAAGCTTGCCAAGGGCACCGCCGACGCCACAGCCGAGCGCATGCTGGGCGTCGTGCTGGTCTCGGCCTCGGCCGTCGCCTTCGCGCTCACCGGCGTGCTGACCAAGTCGATCCATGCCGATCCGCTGACCATCACCTGCTGGCGCGGCTTCTTCGGCTCGATCCTGATTGCTCTCTACGTGTTGTGGCGCCGCCGCCGCTCGGGCGGGCGCGAGAGCCTCAGGCTCGGCTGGCGCGGCTGGCTGCTTGCGGTCGAGGGGGCTGCCGCCAGCATCGCCTTCATCGCGGCGTTCAAATACACCTATGTCGCCAATGTCGCGGTGATCTACGCCACCTCACCCTTCATAGCCGCACTGCTTGCCTTGCTACTGGTGCGGGAAAAATTCCGGCTGCAGACGATGCTGGCGGCGGCCGTGTCGCTATGCGGCGTCGCCGTCATGGTGGGCGGCGGCTTTGGCAGCGGCCACCTGTTGGGCGACGGGCTGGCGCTTTTGATGACCACCGGCAGCGCGCTCTACATGATCATGGTGCGCGCCTTTCGCGACTCGCCCGTCGTCTGGGCCGGCGCGGTGTCGGCCTTCCTGCTCTTCGTCCTCGGTTGGTTCGTCACCGACCCGGTTGCCATTTCGACCCGCGATATGGTGCTGCTTGCCACCTTCGGCTGCTCCTTCGCGCTGGCCTCGATCCTGTGGACCGAAGGTTCGCGGCTTATCCCCGCCGCCGAATCCGGCCTGCTCGGCTCGGCCGAAGTGCCGTTCGCCATCCTGTTCGCCTTGCTGTTCCTCGGCGAATTCCCACCGCTGGCCAGCATCGTCGGCGGCGCGATCGTGCTTTGCGCGGTTTTCGCGCACGCCGCACGCGACTGGTCGAGAGCCAAATCGACGCGTTCGTAAATTTTTTTCGCGGTCACGGAACCATCACTCGACTCAGGCATTGTTAGATCGACGGGTCACCCCCCAAGTCCCCCCAAACCCCTCGACCCGTCCGACTAGAAGCCGACCCGCAAAAAGGTCGGCTTTTTCTTTGGGCGTTCCTGGCCGTTCAGGGCGGCAGCGCCAGGCCGGTGCCCAGAAGCTCCGCGAGATCCCGCGCCGGACGAGCCGCCTCGCGGCCGAGCCGAATGGCGAAGCCGGCCATTGGCAGCGGCGGCAGGTCGAGATCGGGGGACGCTTCCACGATACCGGAATGGGCAAGACGCCGGGTGCGCGGCGTCAGCGCAATGCCGGCATTGACCGCGCTGCGCAGGCCGGCAAGGCTGGAGCTGCCGGCAGCGATGCGGTAGCGGCGGCCGGCGGCGTCGAGTGCATTGAGCGCAGCCTCCCTGAAGCCGCAATAGGGATCGAGCAGCGCCAGCGGCACCACCTCTTGCCGCGTCGCCAGCCCTTTGTCCGAGCAGAGCCACAGCATCGGCTCGCTGATCAGGAACGCTTCATCCGGGGATGGCGCATGGCGCATGGTGATCGCGAGATCGAGCTGGCCCGCCTGCAGCGCTGACCCGAGTTCCAGGGAGCGGCCGACGCGCAGCTCGATCCTGACACGCGGATGGCTGGCGGCGAAGGCGCGCAACAGCTCCGGCAGGCCATGATCGGCAAAGTCCTGCGTGGTGCCGATGGCGATGCGGCCGCCGACGCGCGCGCCTTTCAGCGCCAGCCAGGCCTCGGTGTGGACGGCAAGGATGCGCCTGGCGTGTCCGACAAGGTCTTCGCCGGCAGGCGTCAGTCCGCGCCCACGGCCCTGGGGCGCGAGCAGCGGCTCGCCGACGATCTCCTCCAGCCGCTGCATCTGCGCCGTGACGGCGGATGGGGAGCGGCCGACAGCGGACGCCGCCCTGGACAGGGAGCCGCCATCGACGAAGGCGAGGAAGGTTTTGAGCAGGTCGGGATCGAGAGTTTCCATACTTCGATGATATCGAAGTAATTATCAAAAACAATTCGATTTTTTTGATGAATGGCTGGTGGCATGGTCCCTTCATCGGCGGCGCGAAGCCGTCAGAAGCGAAGGAGAGAAAAATGCCGATCATCAATGTCAGCGTCACCGGCGAGCCCGACGCAAAGCGTTCCGCCGCGATCGCGAAGGAGATCACCGAGATTACGGCCACGCATCTGCGCAAGGACCCGACCATCACCGCGGTTGCGGTCAGCTACGTCGATCCGCAGCACTGGTTCGCCGGCGGCAAGTCGCTGGCCGAGCATGGTACGAGCACCTTCTGGCTCGACATCAAGGTGGTGGACGGCACCAACACCAAGCTCGAGCTCGAAGCCTATCTCCAGGCGATTTTCGACGCCTTCGGCCGCCTGCTCGGCGGCGTCCATGAGGAAAGCTACGCGCTGGTGCATGAGGTTCCGGCGGCGGCCTACGGTTTTGGCGGCAAGAGCCAGGAGTTCCGCTTCATCAGCGGGAGACTGAAGGTGGCGTAGCGGCACGCCTTCCCTTCTCCCTTGTGGAAGAAGGTGGATCGGCGCGCAGCGTCGAGACGGATGAAGGGTTCTGGAAGAAGCACAACCTCGAAGAATCGATTGCTTTCAGGCACTTACATTCCCAGCGAAGCGATCCGTCCAACACCCTCATCCGTCCGGGCTTCGCTCGGCCACCTTCTCCCGCAAGGGGAGAAGGGAGCGCCCTACCAGCCCCACATTGACCTTGCCCCCACTTCCGCTACCTTCTGCCACCGAAGCGGCCGCGCAAGAGCCGCACCGTGGAGGACGTTGGGAGAGAGCGGCATGATCCTGACATTGGCGCTGCTTGCCGGTCTTGTCTTTGCCTGGCTGCTCATTGGCGTGATCGAGAGGTTCCGGCTCGACCTGCGCTTTACCCAGGCGTTGCTCTACGTGCCGTTCAAGCTCGCCTACCGCATTGCCGACGATCGCATCCGCATTGCCCGCAATGCCCGCACGCCGGTGATCTATGTCGTTTCGCACCAATCGCGCATCGAGCCGGCGCTGATGCTGTCGCTCTTGCCGGACGACACGCTGCACATTCTGGACGAGGCCTCGGCCCGCTCGCCCTGGCTGGAGCCGTGGCGCGAGCTTGCCCGGACCATCGCCTTCAATGCCGAACATCTCTTCGTGAGCCGGCGGCTGGTGCGCGTTTTGAAGGGCAAGGGCCGGCTTGCGGTCTATCTGCCCGACGACGTCGAGCCGGACGTCAAGTCGTTCCGCCTGTTCCGCGCCATCACCCGCATCGCCATGCAGGCCGACGCCCGCATCGTGCCGATCTTCGTCGCCGGTGCGCGCGACCTGCCGATGTCGCTGACGTCGGCCGACAAGGCGCCGCGCCACTGGTTCCCGCGCCTGTCGCTCAGCGTGCTGGAACCGATGACCGTCGCCGAGCTGGTGGCGCGCAACCCCGACATGGCGTCGAACACCAACGCCCTGTTCGACCGGTTTGCCGAGGCGCGGCTCTACGGCAGCAATCTCGACCGCGGCCTTTTCCTGGCCGTGCGCGACGCGGCGGATCGCGTCGGCGCCTCGCATCCGATCATCGAGGACGTGATTTCGGGCGCGCTCAGCTATCGCAAGATGTTCATCGGCGCGCGCGTGCTCGGCCGCCGCTTCGAGGCGGTGACGGCGCCCGGCGAAGCGGTCGGCCTGCTCCTGCCCAATGCCAATGGCGTGGTGCTCTCCTTTATCGGGCTTATCTCGGCGGCCCGCGTCGCGGCGATGATCAACTACACCGCCGGCCCGGCGAGCGTCACCGCCGCGATCCGCACGGCGGTCATTCGCACAGTGGTCTCTTCTCGCGCGTTCATCGAGAAGGCCGCCATCGACGACATCGTCGCCGCCGTCGAGGCGGGCGGCGCCAAGATGCTGTGGCTGGAGGATGTGCGCGAGAGCGTGACCTTGCTCGACAAGGTCGCGGCGGCGCTTTTCTGGCGTTTTCCGCTGCAGCGGCAGCATGCGTCGAAACCAGCGGTGATCCTGTTCACCTCGGGCTCGGAAGGAACGCCGAAGGCAGTGGTGCTGTCGCACCGCAACCTTCTCGCCAACGCCATGCAGGCCGAGGCGCGCATCACGATCTCGCCGGCCGATATCCTGCTCAACGTGCTGCCCGTCTTCCATTCCTTCGGGCTGACCGGCGGCACGATCCTGCCGCTGGTAACCGGTGTGAAACTGTTCCTCTATCCCTCGCCGCTGCACTACAAGATCATTCCGGAGATCGCGCGCAAGGTGAGGCCGACCGTCATGTTCGGCACCGACACTTTCCTCGCCAACTATGCCCGCACTGCCAAGGACGGCGATTTCTCCAGCCTGCGTTTCGTCGTGGCCGGCGCCGAAGCGGTAAAGCCCGAGACAAGGCGCACCTACCGCGACCGTTTCCAGGCATCGATCATCGAAGGGTTTGGGCTGACCGAGGCGGCGCCAGTGGTGGCGGTGAACACCGCCATCCACAATCGCGATGGCACGGTCGGCCGGCTGCTGCCGGCGATCCGCATGAAGCTTGAGCCGGTCGAGGGCATCAGCGAGGGCGGCCGGCTGTGGCTCGACGGGCCGAACATGATGATGGGCTACATGACCGCCGACCGCCCCGGCGAGTTGCAGCCGCTCGAGGGCTGGCACGACACCGGCGACATCGTCTCGGTCGACCGCGACGGCTTCATCACCATCCGCGGGCGGGCAAAACGCTTTGCCAAGATCGCCGGCGAGATGGTGTCGCTGGGCGCGGTCGAGATGCTGGTGCAGTCGCTGTGGCCGGAACAGCGCCATGCCGCGGTGGCGGTGCCCGATAAGAGGCGCGGCGAGCGCATCGTGCTGGTCACCACGGCCGACGACGCCAATGCCGAAGAGCTGCGCCAGTTCGGCAAGAAGGCCGGCGCGGCCGAGTTGATGGTGCCCAATGACATCATCAAGGTGGAAGAGATCCCGGTGCTGGGTTCCGGCAAGACGGATTACGTGTCGGCGCGGAAGCTGGCGATCGACCGGCTTGGGCTGAGCGCGGCGGCTTAGGCCGTATCGCAAGCGCTGGCGGGACAGCGCCCCCCTCTGTCCTGCCGGACATCTCCCCCACACGGGGGGAGATCAGATGCCGTCTCGGCTTTCGCCAATCAGCATCGTTGCAGGATGCGCGGCTTGAACGAAGCTGCCAATTTCTCCCCCAAGTGGGGAGATGTTCGCCAGGAC
>NZ_RZSF01000331.1:0-7345 GCF_004023325.1 Mesorhizobium sp. M1A.F.Ca.ET.072.01.1.1
GGTCTGCAGGCCGCGCGCGACCTTTATGCGAAACAAGGCCTTTACTACGTCAACCGCATTCATCACGGCCCGAACATGATCCACTCAAAGACACCGATCCGCTCAATCGAGGATTTTAGGGATCTGAAACTGCGCGTACCGGGCGGCATGATCGCCGAAACCTTCGCGAAAGCCGGTGCCAAGACGACGTTGCTGCCGGGCGGCGAGGTGTTCTCCGCGCTGGAAAAGGGCACGATCGATGCCGCCGACTACACCGGTCCGGCCGTAAACTGGGCCCTCGGTTTCCAGCAGGTGACCAAGTACATTTCCATGGGTCCAGCCGGTCTGATGTCCGTATACCAGCCCGTCGACCTGATGGACTTTGCCGTCAACATGAATGTCTGGAACCAACTCCCGGACAACCTCAAGAAGTTCGTGGAAGACGAGATCCAAGTCTATTCCAATGCCCATTTCGGCTCGATCCAGAAGGCCGACATGGAGGCTTGGCAAAAATTCCTGGATGCCGGCATTGAAATCAATCGGCTTGGACCGGAGGACCTCCAGAAGTTCCAGGAAATCGCGGTGCCCATCTGGTTCGAGTGGGCCAACAAGGACAAGGACGCAGCGCGCATCTTCAAGTTGCAGCTCGAGGTCATGGAGAACCCGACAGTCGGTTACGTCACTCCGGACATGTACCAGGGGCTGACCATCAACCTGTGAACCCTCTTTTCGCCCGTCCTGAGCCGGACGGGCGCTCTCTCCTGCAGCAGGCGTTCGCCGATGCCTTCCCTAACATTTGTGCTGCCGCACTGGCTCTACTGGTTAACCCTCGCGGTCTTTCCGCTGGCCGCCGTTCATTTTGTCCATCGAGAACGGGCACAGCGTGATCCGGGCCGTCCAAACCTATTTCTTGCCTATCTGTTCCTGGTCACAGCCGGCTTCCTCGGCATGCACCGCTTCTATCTGAAGAGCAGGTGGGGATTCATTTTTATCCCGTTCTTCATCGCGGTACTTTGGACAAGCACCCAGGTGCGCGATGGACGCGAGGCAGTTTCACTCGCGCGATCCCAGAGCGAGCACGCCGAGAGACTGTTGCCGCGTGCCAAGGCAGATATGGCAGCCAACAAGCAGGGGGCTGCCGATCGACTTGCAAAAGCTGAGGCTGAGGCCGCGGCGGCGCGCAACAATCTGACGGCGGCCGTTCACGGGCTCGAGTGGGACAGCAGCATCAGCCGGATTGCGGGACTTCTGCTCGGTCTCATTGTCGTCGGCGACGCCCTTCTCATACCCGGTCTTGTACGGCGCGCTCGCGCCCGTGAGACTGGGCGCGCCGCAACCCACCATGAGATCGTCGTCGATGTGCCCGCGACGCCCGTCAAACAGCCTCTTGCGCCATTTAGGCCGGTCGACTGGCTTGTAAGAGCGACAGGCGAGTTCGTCGCCTATTGGTCGGTCCTCGCGGTCATGGCGTACTATTACGAGGTGGTCGCCCGCTTCGTTTTCAACTCCCCGACCAACTGGGTGCACGAGAGCATGTTTCTGATGTTCGGCATGCAATACATGCTGGCTGGGGCCTATGCCTATCGCGATGAGACCCATGTCAGGGTCGACATCGTGTACAGCCACCTCTCCGAGCGTGGCCGGGCGATCTGCGATATCATCACCTCGGCGTTCTTTTTCCTGTTCGTGGGTACAATGCTCGTTGCCGGCTGGCGTTTTGCCAGCGACGCGATGGCGGTGGGCGAGAGTTCTTTCACCGAGTGGGGTATTCAATATTGGCCGGTGAAGCTGGCGATTCCTGTTGGCGCCGCGCTGCTGCTGCTTCAAGGCGTGTCTCGCCTGATGCGTGACATCGCGACCGCAACAAGAAGGCTCCGCTAAGCCATGGGTCTCGAGCTTCCAATCCTGTGGCTGAGCATCCTGATGTTCGGCGGCCTGGGCGTTCTTTTATTGCTCGGGCTGCCAATGGCCTTCTGCACGGGCAGCCTCGCCGTTCTCTTCCTCTTCTTATTCGGTAATGCGGCCATGCTGAACATGCTGCCGTCGCGGATTTTTCCCTTCATGACGGATTATCAGCTCTCGGCGGTGCCGCTTTTTATCTTCATGGCCGCGATCCTTCAGAAAGCGGGGATCATCGAGGAGCTGTTTGACGTCGTCTATAAATGGCTGGGTGGGCTGAAAGGCGGACTTGCCTCGGCCACCATAATCTCGTGCACCCTGCTCGCAGCAATGGTTGGGGTCGTCGGTGCGACGGAAGTGACAATGGGCATGATCGCTCTGCCAGCGATGCTCCGCCGCAACTACGACGCAAAGCTCGCCTGCGGCTCGCTGCTCGCCGGAGGAACGCTTGGCATCCTCATACCGCCTTCGGTGATGGCGATCGTCTACGCCGTCGTCGCGCAACAGTCGTTAGGCGAGCTTTTGATCGGGTCGGTATTCCCAGGGCTGCTGCTGTCGGGGATGTATGTCGTCTACGTCACGGCGCGCTGCTACACCAACCCCAAGCTCGGCCCGGCTTTGCCGCCGAGCGAGCGCATCGGCTTTGGGGAGAAGCTGAGGCTTCTGCGCCGCACGTTCATGCCCATTCTGCTGATCCTGCTTGTGCTCGGGGTCATCTTCCTTGGCATAGCAACGCCTGTTGAAGCCGCCGGCATCGGCACATTCGGTGCTTTCATCGTCTGCGCCGCCCATCGCCGCCTGACTTGGGACACGATCCGGGAAGCCGGCGTGGCGACCCTCAAGGCGACTGCGATGGTGATGTGGATATTCTTCGGAGCCACCATGTTCGTCGGCTTCTTCATCCTGAAGGGCGGGCAGAGCTTCGTCGCCGAATCCATTCTCGGAACTGGATTCGCGCCTTACGGCATTCTTGTTCTGATGATGATCATCCTGTTCGTCCTGGGCATGTTTCTGGACTGGGTGGGCATTCTCCTTCTCACCGTACCGATATTTCTGCCCATCCTTAAGTCCCTCGAATTCGGCGGTACGTTCGGCTTAGCCGGTGTGGCTCCTGAAGACGTGCCGCTGTGGTATGGCGTCATTTTCATGGTCAACATGCAGATGGCGTTCCTGAGCCCACCGTTCGGCTATTCACTGTTTTACTTGAAGAGTGTCGCGCCACCGGAGATATCGATGGCGACGATCTTCCGATCCGCCGTTCCCTTCTTATGCCTGCAGGCGATCGGAGTAGGGTTGTGCATCGTGTTCCCCTCGATCGTCATTTGGCTGCCGAAGCTCATGTACGGAGGCGGTTGACCGCACACGTCTTTGGCGGTTCGACGCCGACGCAACAATCGAAGGTTCAGCGCTTCAGAGACGCCGCTCGCCTGCAGAAGCTGCTGATCTTGAGGCCTGTCCGCGCACTCCATGCTCCTGCCGGGCGCCATCATCCCGCCCACGCAAATAGCTGGGAGACGAGACATCCCGCTTTGGATTGCGTATCTTGACGTTCAGCTTTTCCTGGGCCTGCCGTCCGGTCGACTTGGCGTCTGGACAAACTGAAGAGCGACAGAGTTGTACGGCCCCAATGTATGGGTGGTCAGCGGGGACTTCGCCGGCTTCGTGTCCTCACCTGCAACGCAAAGCAGTTTAGCATCCGAGGATAGCGCTATGTCGATCGGCACGGGGGTCAGGTTGGCCGCCAGCACGCGGATCGTGTTGCCGCGACGAAAGGCAATTGCTGCCACGCCTGGCCAATCACTCGAAATCCCATAGCGTTCGACGCCGGCGGCCTCAGCGATTTGGGCATGGACGGCTTGCAAAGGTCGTCGGGAGCCGTCCTCGTTCAAGAGACCGAAGGGGCCAGTCGGTTCTGCCAATATCAACCGCTCGGCGGCTGTCTCAGCGGCCCGGGCCGCGACGCCGACGGCAAAGGCGGCACCGAACAATGCCCGCTGACGCGGGTCGGTGCCGGCGGCGGGCACCCGGCTATGTCCGGGATTGGCTGCGACCACCTCACCATAGGGATTGTGCCGCAAGCCGATCGTGCAAGGCCCAAGCCAGATCGGCTTTCCGGGACACAATTGCCGTGCTGTCTCCATGACTGCAGGATAAACGGTCAGGGTTTCCATGACCGACTGCTCATCGGCGGCATGCACGATGGCGCTGTTGCCGAAGAAGACGAAATCCGCATTGCCGGTCGGCGGGTTGCGGTTGAATTCGGTGAATAGGGAGGGCGTACCAGCCCCTATCGGGCAAGCGAGACCGACAGCCCGCAATGCCTGCACGATCTCGTCAATCGATCGCTCACCGTTCGGCAAATGGTTCGAGGGGCGTGTCTTGAATTCGCGCCGTGGTGAAACCAGAATGGCGCTCGGTTCGACGCCCGCCAAGCGAACCATAGCTGCAAGGGTCTGGGCCTCGGCCCCGGGGTGGATCGCATCAAAGATCGCCTCGAGCGCCAGCCGGGCGCCAAGCGCGCTCGCAAGCTCGGCTGCCTTTTCCAGCACGCGCCGATCATGCCCGCGCGCGCTGTCGAAGCGCAGTATGATCTCCGGCACCGGGCCAAGCGAAGCCGCTCCGGCGATGGCTGCCGGCAGTTGGTCGGGATCGACGAACAGCGCTATCGACGGCATCCGCCCGGCAGGTCCGCCAACGGTCAGGGTTGCTGGACTGCTGATAGCCGGTCCAGGCGCCGATGTCTCGGCGTGCACGGAAACCGTGACGCGCTGTATGTCCTTCACACCTTTGCCGATGACATAAGGTCGGGGCTTTGAGAGCGGCCGCACATAAGTCTTGAACGAGGCGTCCGTCCAGTTGCGCTGGTCCTCCATCTCGAAGGCATCGCCTTCCATGGCGACGGCGCAGACCGAGCCGGGTGCTGGCTCGTGCGTCAGCGCTGAAATGTCGAAGGCAGGCTGGTCCGGGCTGATCAATTTGGGAAATGTCGTCTCCTCGATGCTTCCGTCGCTATGCCGGATGGTCAGCCTTTTGCCCGCCGCCTCTGAAGGATGAAGCACCACGAAACCGGTGCGGTTGGTGGGAAAATCGGTGAGCGCCACGCCATCCGCTTGCAAGGTCAGCTCGCCCGACGCGTCGCCACGAATCTTCATGCGATAGGCGAAACGTCCCTGCGGGCCGGCGCAGAGTCCGTCATAGCGAAGCTCGAACGACGTGCCGTCCTCGGAAATTCGCATGTTGGAAAGCTCGGCCTTGTAAGTCCCCCAGGACGCATCGCGCGCAAGATAGTTGATCGCCCGAACCACCTCCACGCCGGCAAAACAGATCGTCCGCAGATTGCCGTCCTCGAGAACGGCGGTCAGCGGTCCGGCGGCAAGAAGCTTCCGATGCGGAAGCGGCTCGTCGGTGCCGTAAAGCGCAAGGAGATCGGCATTGGCGGTCATGCCACCGCCTGCTTGGAATTCTCGTCCACCCTGTAGGTGACGACAGTCTTGCGGCTCACCATGTCACGCGTGCTGGCATCGAAGCTCAGATAGTGAGCCGAAGCGAGGTGCAGGTCGAAGGCAGCCCGATCGCGATAGATCTCGTACAGGAATATCTGGGACGGCTTTTGCGTGCCTAACGGCGTCAGCACATCGAAGCGCAGACATCCCGGCTCGAGTTCCACCGACAGAGACGCGTTCTGCGAAACGAGCCGGTAGAATTCGGGAAAGGTCCCTTCGACAAGATCGAAAACGACGGTGAGGGCAAAGGCCGCTTCGGCAGGCGAAATGCTCATGGCCGCTCTCCGCCATTGGCTAAGCCATGGTTCCAACGCTTAGGTTCGACCGCGCGCCGTTCGCTGGCGGCGCGATAGGCGGCATCGACCAACGCGTATGTCTTGAGATTGTCCTCACCGCTGGTTTCGGGCGGAACGCCGCGCTGCAGGCTGTCGAGGAAATGGCCGCATGCACCGATCACGCCTTGCTGGGCGACATGCCAGGGATAAGCGGTCCAGGACAGGAGCGGCGAGCTTGCGTCTTCGGTCCACGTCGCGCCATCGCTGGTCACCGTCATGCTGCAACCGGCTTCGAGCGAAATGGCTCCCCTCGGACCTTCGATGACGAGCAGCGTTTCAGGGAAATGATCCGGCAATCGGCGCGACTCGTAGGTGCATTCCACGACCGACACCGCGCCGCTTTGATGCCTGAGCAGCATGGTCGCCGTGTCCTCGGCGCGGATGCGCGGATTGCGCTTCTGTGTTTCGCAGGAGATGTGCTCGACCTCGCCGAGGAAGAAGCGGGACAGGTCCAGCATGTGGATACCGACATCGGCAATCGCGAGCTGCTCCTCGTCATAGAAATAGGGCTGGGTCTTGTAGACGTCGAAGCCGGTCCTGAAGCGTATCCTTGCCCAGCTCGGTGTTCCGATCGCGCCGCTGTCGATTACCTTGCGGACGGCGCGCATCGGCGCCTGAAACCGAAAGTTCTCATGCACGGCAAGCCACGCATTTGCCTTGTGCGCAGCTTCGACGATCGCGATGCAATCTTCCCATGTCGATGCGAAGGGCTTCTGCACGATTGTGGCCAGGCCGCGCGCGAGCGCCATTTCCGCCAACGGCCTGTGCGTGTCGCGGCGAGTCACGATATCGGCCACGTCGAGGCGCTCGGCCTCGAGCATCTTTGCGGCGTCCGAATAATACGGCACACGGAATGTCTCGCCGGCCGCGCGCGCCTTGGCGGCATCCACGTCGCAGACGGCGGCAAGCTGGGCGCCCTTTTCGGCGAGGTCGCTCCAGGAATGCAAATGGTTCTGCGCGAAGAAGCCGCAGCCGATCACGCCGATGCGCAGGGACCGGTCCATGCCCTCTATCCGGCCACGATGGGGGTTCTAAGCACACCGATGCCGGCGGCCTCGATTTCCACGACGTCGCCAGCCTTCATGAATATCTGCGGCTTCTGGAAGGCGCCGACGCCCGCCGGCGTTCCGGTCGAGACGAGGTCGCCTGGTTCCAGCGGCACGTAGTGCGAAAGGAAGGATATCAGCCGCGGCAGCGGGAACAGCCAGTCCGACGTGCTGCCGTTCTGCAAAAGCTTGCCGTTCAGCCTTGTCTTGAGCGCCACGTCGTCGGGCCTGGTCAGTTCATCAGTGGTGACGATGCATGGGCCTATCGGTGCGAAGCCCGCGAAATTCTTGCCGATGGTGATCTGGTTGTCCTTGAATTGGACGTCGCGGGCCGAGATGTCGTTGAGCAGCGTATAGCCGAAGATCGCCGGCATCACCTCGGCTTCGGAAGCCTTGCGCAGATGTTTGCCGATCACGGCCGTGAATTCGACCTCATAATCCATCTGCTCCGTCCGGACCGGCTTCTCGACCCGCACATCGGGCCCGACCACCGATGACGGCAGCTTGGCGAAGAAGAACGGCTCGATCGGCATCTTGGCATTCGGGTTTTCCTCGGCATGACCTTTGTAGTTGATGCCGGAGC
>NZ_RZSF01000332.1:0-7303 GCF_004023325.1 Mesorhizobium sp. M1A.F.Ca.ET.072.01.1.1
TGGCGCTCGGCTGGCGTCCCGGCGTCGTCGTGGCGGTCGCCATCCCGCTGGTGCTGGCGATCACCTTCGTCACCATGGAGTATTTCGGCATCTCGCTGCAGCGCATCTCGCTCGGCGCGCTGATCATCGCGCTCGGCCTGCTGGTCGACGATGCCATGATCGCGGTCGAGATGATGATCTCGCGCATGGAGGAAGGCTACGACAAGATCTCGGCCGCCACCTATGCCTACACCTCGACCGCCTTCCCGATGCTCACCGGCACGCTGGTGACGATCGCCGGCTTCGTGCCGGTCGGTTTCGCCAAGAGCGGCGCCGGCGAATACTGCTTCTCGCTGTTCGCTGTCGTGGCGATCGCGCTCGTCGTCTCGTGGGTGGTCGCGGTGCTGTTCACGCCGCTCACCGGCGTCTTCCTGCTGCCCGATCGCATCAAGGGGCATGGCGGCAGCCATCAGCCCTCGCGCGTCGGCCGCGGTTTCCAGGCGCTGCTCGAGATGGCGATGCGGGCAAAGTGGCTGGTGCTGTCGGCGACGGCCGGACTGTTCGCGCTCTCCGTCGTGGCGATGGGCTTCGTCGGCCAGGAGTTCTTCCCGAAGTCCGACCGGCCCGAGGTCATGCTCGACCTCACCTTGCCGCGCACCGCTTCGATCAAGTCGACGGATGCCGTGGTCGAGCGCGTCGAGAAGCTGCTCGCCGCCGATCCTGATATCGACCACTGGAGCTTCTATGTCGGCCAGGGCGCGGTGCGCTTCTACCTGCCCCTCGACGCGCAGCTCGCCAACGACTTCTTCGCCCAGGCGGTGATCGTGACCAAGGGCCACGCCGTGCGCCAGGCGGTGATCGACCGGCTGGAGAAGCAGCTGTCGACCGGCTTCGACGACGTCATGGTCCGCGTCACGCCGCTGGAGCTCGGCCCGCCGGTCGGCTGGCCGCTGAAGTTCCGTGTCAGCGGTCCGGATCCGGACAAGACGCGCGGCCTCGCGCAGCAGTTCGCGCAGGTGCTGGGCAGCGACGCCTCGGTGCGCAACATCAACTACGACTGGAACGAGCCGGCCAAGGTCATCAAGGTCGATGTCGACCAGGACCGGGCGCGCGCGCTGGGCATCTCCTCGCAGCAGCTGTCGGAGACGATCAACGCGGTGCTCTCCGGCTCGAAGATCACGCAGATGCGCGACGACATCTACCTCGTCGACATCGTTGCCCGCGCGGTGGAAACCGAACGCGCCAGCATCGACACGCTGCGCGGCCTGACGATCAGCGCCTCCGGCGGACGGCGGGTGCCGCTCGAGCAGGTGGCGAAGCTCACCTACCAGACCGAGCCGCCGCTGATCTGGCGCCGCGGCCGGCTGCCGACCGTGACCGTGCAGGCCGATGTCGCGCCCGGCGAAAATGCCACGCTGGTCACGCGGCGGCTGGGGAGCGCCATCGCCGCCTTCAAGGCGGAACTGCCGGCGCGCTACAGCGTCGAGCAGGGTGGCGTGATCGAGGACAGCGCCAAGGCGCAGGCCTCGATCTTCGTGGTGTTCCCGCTGATGCTGTTCATCATGGCCACCGTCCTGATGGTGCAGCTGATGAGCTTCCAGCGCCTGGTGCTGGTGCTGCTCACCGCTCCGCTTGCGATCATCGGCGTCGCCGGCGCGCTGCTCCTCTCGGGCGCTCCGATGGGCTTCGTCGCGATCCTCGGCGTGATGTCGCTGATCGGCATGGTGATCCGCAACTCGGTGATCCTGATCGCGCAGATCGACCAGCACATCGCCGCCGGCGAGGAACCATGGGCAGCGGTGATCAGCGCCACCACGCATCGGTTGCGGCCGATCCTGCTGACGGCGGCGGCCGCCATCCTCGGCATGATCCCGATCGCGCCGACGGTGTTCTGGGGGCCGATGGCCTATGCGGTGATGGGCGGCCTCTTGGTGGCGACCGTGCTGACGCTGGTTTTCCTGCCGACGCTCTACGTCACCTGGTTCGGCATCAAGGCGCCGGCTGAGAACACCCCCGCGGCCGAACCGACCGCGGCCGCAGCCGAGCCCCAGCCGCTGGTGGCCTGAGCGGCGCCTCCTCCTCCCAGCAGCCACGGCGGCCAACGCCGCCGTGGCGACCTTTATCACCCAAAACGGAAAGGAACGATCATGACACCCTTCTTTGGAAATCTTCTCGTTCGCGTGAATGCCGGCTTCCTGGTCCTTGCTTCCGCAGGCGGGCTCGCCACCGACATTGCCGGCTCGTTCTTCGGGCGCGGGGCTGAAGCCGTGCTGCTCAACAACGCACCCGGCACCGGCATCGGCTTCATCGAGGCGCACGGGCTGGCCCTGATCATCGGCGTGACGCTCTGGCGCATCGGCTACTCCCGCAACTGGCACGCCGTGCTGGCTGCCGTGCATGTGCTGCTCGGAACGGCCAACCTTCTGTTCTGGCAGTTCTTCATCGCCGCCGACGTGCTCGTCGTCGGCTACGTCACAACCGCGGCGCACTGGCTGTTCGTGGTTGCTCACCTGGCGGCGCTGACGGGTTCGACCCGGCTGGCCGCTTCATCCTCCCACTAGAACTGAACACCAACCTCAGGAGAAACGAAAATGCCTGTGAAATCTTTCAGGAAAATGCGCTCGGCCGCTGCGTTGCTCGCCATCGGCCTCGCCGCCGTCGAGATTGTCGGCATGGCCGTGCCGGCCCTGTCGCTGGTCGGTACCGCCGAAGCCCGCATCGGGGCGCCCTGGACACCGCACAGCGCCGCGGGCGTCGCCCGGCGCGCCACGACATGGCGAGTGCTGAGGCACACGACCGCCTGGGTCGCCACGCTGCCGGCAGGCTGCGTTCGCACCAAGGTCAACGGCTTCGACGTCTGGCGCTGCGGTCGGACCTACTACCGGCCCTATCAAGGCCGCTACATCGTGGTCGTCGTCGATTGAAGCGGCTCGGGCACAGCCCAAAGCGCGTCGCGCTGAAACGGATTCGGGCGACGCGCTTTAAGTTTTTGTTTTGATATCCCAGAACCGCTGCACACTTCCGGGGCGAGATGTTTTAGCCGAGGGCAAGCCTGACGCCTTCGCAGAGATGCTCGGCATCGGCCGGATTTTCGAACGGCACGCCGTGCAGCGCATAGTCGAGCGGCGAGAAGGAAGCGCCCTCCTCGATGAGGGCGATCTGCCGCCGCGCCTTGTCCCTGTCGCCCATCTGGGCATAGCAGGCGGCCAGCCTCGTCCTGATCCAGGGTGCCGGCCGCGTCGCGAGCTCCAGCGCTTCCGCCGCCTGCCGGTACTCCCCCATCATGTAGAGCGCCAGGGCGCGGTCGAACTGGTACCAGTGCGGATGCAACGGATCGATGCGGATGCCGCGCGCCAGCCAGGTCAGCGCTTCCAGCGGCCGGCCGCGCATGGTGAGCAGCATGCCCATCTGCTCGATGCTGTCGGCGTCATAAGGGTTGAGCTGCAAGGCGATGCGCATGTGATGCTCGGCCGCCTCGTGATCGCGCATATAAAGGCGGATCAGCGACTGCACGCGGTGGCCGGTCGGCTGGTCGGGCGACAGGGCCAGCCCTTTGTCGGCAAGGTCGCGCGCATTTTCCAGGACAGCATCGCTGGCGCGCCCGAACTCCCCGTCCAGCGAGCGCGCCAAAGCGAGATAGGAATAGGCAAGCCCGTAATTCGGATCCTTTGCGATCGCCGCCTCGAACAAGGCCTCGGCGCCGCGCTGGTCGGTCTGAGCGGGATCGCGCAGCAGCGCGAAGCCGCGCAGCAGGAGCTCGTAGGCGGCAAGGCTGGTCACCGGCTTGCGCGAGGCCTGCTCGAGGCCGGCGTTGGTGACCCGCGTGACCAGGCGGCTGACGATCTGCTCGACTATGTCGCGCTCGATCTCGAACAGGCCGGCGCCCTGCGACTGGTAGCGGTCGCCCCAGAGCTGGCTGGCGCTCGCGATGTCGACGAGGCTGACGGCCACCACGACATGCTCGCCCTGGCGGCGCAGCGATCCTTCGACCAGATAGTCTGCGCCGATGCGGGCGCGGATCTGCGGCCATTCGGCGCGGCCGAAAGAGGCGAAGGAAAAACTCGAATTGCGCGCCAGCACCGTCACGGTGCCAAAGCGCGCCACGCCGTTGATGAGATCCTCGGCAAAGCCGTCGACCATCGCCTCGTCGGCCGAATCGCCGCTCTCGTTGCGGAAGCGCACCACCGCCACGATCGGTTGGCTGCTGATCTCGGGCGCCGCTTCGGCTTCCGCGGCAAGCATATAGCCGCGCTTGGAGACGGTGCGCACCATGTCCTCGCCCAGCACCTTGCGGATCTCGCGCACCGACTGGGTGAGCGAATCCTCGGTGACATAGACGCCGGGCCAGACGACATCCATCAGCTCCGACTTCGGCACGACGCGGCCCATATTGCGGGCGAGATGCGAAAGCAGCGCGTAGGCTTTCGGCCGCAGGAACAGCGGCTCGTTGATGCCGCGCAGCGTTCCCTTGGCGAGGTCGAGCGTGAACCCGCCAAACCGGAACACCTGATCGGCCGTCGCCGTCGTCATCGGGACACCCCTTCCCGCGTGCCTAATGCCAAGTCGATCCCACTCGACCCGGCATGCACGTTGCTATTATTGCTCACTGCGCAATTTCGATCAAACTGCCTGTCGGAGCGGCGACTAGTGTGGCCGCGCCAAATGCGAGGAGCCATGAACCCGACCGAGAAAGCGCTGTGGTTTGTCGAAAGCCATCTGCCGGATGCGATTTCGCTCGACGATGTCGCGGCGAGCAGCGGCGTGTCGCGCTTCCATGTGACGCGCGCCTTCGGGGCCGCCACCGGGCGGTCGGTCATGGGCTATATGCGGGCGCGCCGGCTCAGCGAAGCGGCGCGCAAGCTCGCGGGCGGCGCGAGCGACATCCTGGCGGTCGCGCTCGATGCCGGCTACGGCTCGCATGAGGCTTTCACGCGGGCCTTCCGCGACCAGTTCGGCACCACGCCGGAACTGGTGCGCGCTGGAGGCTCGACCCAAAACCTCGACCTCGTGGAGCCCATCCTCATGAACAGTTCGCTTCTCACCGCGCTCGAGCCGCCGCGCTTCGAGACCAGCCGGCCGTTCCTCATCGCCGGACTCGGCGAGCGCTACAGCTGCGAGACCAGCGCCGGCATCCCAATGCTGTGGCAGCGCTTCGGACCCTATATCGGCAACATTCCCGGCGAGGTGCCCGGCGTCGCCTACGGCGTTTGCACCAATGCCGACGATGCCGGCAATTTCGACTATGTCGCCGGCGTCGAGGTGTCGGATTTCTCCGATCTGCCGAAGGATTTTTACCGGGTTCGAGTGCCGGCGCAGAAATACGCCGTGTTTGCGCATCGCGAGCACATCTCGACCATCCGACGCACGGTCAACACCATCTGGAACAAGTGGCTGCCTGCATCCGGACATGAGATCGCCGACGCCCCGGACTTCGAGCGCTACGGTCCCGAATTCGATCCGCGCAGCGGCAATGGCGGGCTGGAGGTCTGGGTGCCGATCAAAGGTTGAGACGCCTTCCTCCTTCTCCCCTTGCGGGAGAAGGTCTCGCCGAAGGCGATGGATGAGGAGTGTTCCAGCGGAGTGAGACGCCGGCGTTCCCTGGAACACCCCTCGTCCGTCTCGGCGCTGCGCGCCGATCCACCTTCTCCCCACAAGGGGAGAAGGAAAAGGCGCTACAGTTCCAAATTCCACGTCTGGCCGACCAAATCCTTGCCGAAGGAATGGTGGCGCTCTTCCTCGGCCAGCTTGAAGCCCGCCGCCTGGTAGATGCGGCGGGCCGAGCCAAGAATGTCGTTGGTCCACAGCGTCAGCGTCTTGTAGCCCTTGGCGCGCGAGAACGCGATGCACTCGTCGACCAGCCGTCGGCCGATGCCGAGGCCGCGCGCCGACGGCTCGACATAGAGCAGCCTGAGCTTCGCCACCTTGGGCGACTTGCGCATGACGAAAACCGAGCCGACCACCTCGCCTTCGCGCTCGGCGATCCAGCTGCGCTCCCATTGCGGAACGAAGTTCTTGACGAACTCGCCGAGGATCTCGGCAACCAGCGCCTCGTAGGTTGCGTCCCAGCCATAGTCCTGCGCGTAGATGAGGCCCTGGCGATGCGTGATCCAGCCGATGTCGCCGACCTGCAGCGGCCGCAGAATATAGGGTATTTTGGGTTCGGGTTTGTCGCCGAGCAGGTCCTGCACCGTGCGCATCGCCTTGACCAGCCGCTCCTGGTCGGTCGGCGCCAGGCGATCGAGCAGCGCGCGCACCTGGTCGTGCGAATCCTGGTTGAGCGGCACGAAGGCCTCCCTGCCCGCGGGCGTCAGCGCGATCGAGGACCGCCGCGCGTCGGCCTCCGTGGCGGCGCGTTCGACCAGGCCGCGCTCCTCGAGTTTTTTCAGCAGCCGGCTGACATAGCCGGGGTCGAGGCCGAGGTCGCGCACCAGGTCGCTGGCGACCAGCCCGTCGCGATGGGCAAGCTCGTAAAGCACGCGCGCTTCGGTCAGCGAGAAAGGGCTCTTCAGGAGGCCTTCGTCGAGCAGGCCGATCTGGCGGGTGTAGAAACGGTTGAAAGCGCGCACGGCATCGATGCGCTTGTTGCCGGGGTGATCGTGGATGGTCATGGGAATTCCTCCTGTCGCGGACAGGATCGATCATTTAGTTGACTGAGTCAAATAAATTGGTTGTGCCGAACTTCTTTAGGCCGGCGGGACAGAGGGGGCGCGAAGGATCGCGGCGAAGACAGTTGGCGCGCCCGTTTACCCCATCGGCAGCGCCGGCCAGAACTCGACGATGCGCCCACCGGCAAACACCGCGAGCGAGCCGAAATGCTGCAGCACCGCCTCGCTCTGCGTCGGCCGCAGGAAGGCGTAGTCACCGGGCTTCACCTCCGCGCCCGCCGGCAGCCCCATGAACTGCTGGTTGGACGACAGCCCGATCAGGCCGTTCGGCTTCATGCCTTCGGGGAACACTGGTTCGGCCATCCACTTGCCGCCATAGAGATAGCAGGCCCTCTTCGGGAAGAGGCCGAGCGCCTGCAGCGTGCGGGAGATAGCCGCCGGGCCGGGGAGCACCGGATCGAGCGCCTTCAGGATCGGCGTCGCAATGAGAGCGGCCGGCCGGAAGCCGTCGAGGCCGGGCGTGTCGAAGTCTCGGGGCAGCACGAAGGCCGAGCCGATCGACACTTCGTTGGCCACGCCGCCGCCATGCAGCAGCGCCGTCTTGGAACCGCCGATGTTGAGGATGCGGCGCTGGTCCGCGTCGAGGGCCGCGACGAACTCGGCAGCCCTCGCCGAGGCCTTTTTCAGTGCGCCGGCCGCGCCGCCGAACAGCCCGGGAA
>NZ_RZSF01000333.1:0-7242 GCF_004023325.1 Mesorhizobium sp. M1A.F.Ca.ET.072.01.1.1
GGGCAGGGGCCGTCCGGGCTGGCACATCGAATGCTCGGCCATGTCGGCCGCCTATCTCGGCGAGATCTTCGACATCCATGGCGGCGGCCTCGACCTGATCTTCCCGCATCACGAGAACGAGATCGCCCAGTCGCGCTGCGCCCACGGCACCAAGGTCATGGCCAATGTCTGGATGCACAACGGCTTCCTTCAGGTCGAGGGCCAGAAAATGTCGAAGAGCCTCGGCAATTTCTATTCGATCCATGAGCTCTTGGAGACCGAGACTTTCGGCGGCAGGAGGTGGCCGGGCGAGGTGCTGCGGCTGGCGATGCTAATGACGCATTACCGCGAGCCGATCGACTTTTCCGTGCGCAAGTTGGAAGAGGCGGAAAACACGCTGCGCAAATGGAAGCGTGCGGCCGATCTAGCGCCCGCGGCGGCGGGGGACCAGCCGGCAGACGTGCTGGAAGCGCTGTCCGACGACCTCGCCACCTACGCTGCCTTCCAGCGATTGACACAGCTTGCCGGCGAGGCGGTGGAGTTCACCGGCGCCGGCGAGAACGCCGCCGCGGCTTCGCTGAAAGCGGCGCTTGTCTTTCTGGGTTTCGATGTCGGCGCAGCGAAGGTGGACGAAACCGTGATCGCTGAGGCGATCGCCAGGCGCCTGAAGTTCATCGCCGACAAGAATTGGGCTGAGGCCGACGGCATCCGCGACGAGCTTCTGGCGCAAGGCGTTCAGCTCAAGGACGGCAAGGATCCGGTCACCGGCCAGCGGGTGACGACCTGGGAGATCAAGCGGTGAGGGTGGCTGTTCACTTGACGGGAATGGAGAGGCTGGCGCCAGGCACCCCCCTCTGTCCTGCCGGACATCTCCCCCTCACGGGGGGAGATCGGACGTCACCCCGGCTTTCGCTAAACTCCGACGTTGAAGATTGGGCGCCGTCGGCGAAACCGCCAATCTCCCCCCTTGAGGGGGAGATGCCCGGCAGGGCAGAGGGGGGTGCCTCGCGATGACGCATTATCCAGTGCCCTCCATCAATCGCGGCAACGCGCGCAAGATGCGCAAGCAAATGACCGATGCCGAATTGAAGCTCTGGAATGAAGTTAGAGCGCACAGGCTTATGGGCCTTTCCTTTCGACGACAGATGCCAATTGCGGGCTACATCGTCGACTTTGCTTGTCCGACCAAAAAACTGATCGTTGAGATTGACGGGTCTCAGCACGCTCGTGCCGACGCTTCTGCATCCGATGCTGCGAGGGCCACGAAGCTCAAAGGCCTAGGCTGGACCATGCTGCGCTTCTGGAACGACGACGTGATCCGCGATATCGACAATGTCTGCCAGCACATCGTCATTGCGGCCGGCCTGGCCGGCGCCGAAGTGCCGGAGACCGCAACGCAGGAGCTCGTTCCATGATCGATCATCTCGGCATCAGCGTTTCCGATTTCGAAAAGTCCAAGGCGTTCTACGACCAGGCGATGGCGCCGCTTGGCGCTTCGCTGCTCTACATGGTGCCGGAGGAATATACCGGCGGCGCCAAGGTCGGCGGCTATGGCCGCGACCGGCCGGTGTTCTGGCTGAGCGCGGGCAAGGAGAAGCCGAAGGACCATCAGCATGTCGCCTTCACCGCGCGCAGCCGCGCCGAGGTCGACGCCTTCCATGCCGCGGCCCTTGCGGCCGGCGGCAAGGACAATGGCGGGCCGGGGCTGCGTCCGCATTACCACCCCAATTATTACGGCGCCTTCGTCTTCGATCCCGACGGCAACAATGTCGAGGCGGTCTGCCATGATCCGGAGTGAGCTCGATGGGAGGGATCGATGAGCCTTGATAACCGGCCGGTCTATACGGGCGGGTGCCAGTGCGGCGCCGTGCGTTTCCGCGTTGAGGGCGCCCTGGGCGATGCCTCGGTCTGCCATTGCCGCATGTGCCAGAAGGCGAGCGGCAATTTCTATCTGCCGCTGGTCTCGGTGCGCGGCGCCAGGCTGGACTGGACGCGCGGCGGGCCGAAGCGCTTCCGCTCGTCTAACGCGGCATGGCGCGGCTTCTGCGCCGAATGCGGCACGCCGCTGACCTTCGAGGCGCCGGACGGCGTGGCGCTGGCGATCGCCGCCTTCGACGACCCGGCCGGCATCGCGCCAACCATCCAGTGGGGCGTCGAAGCGAAGCTTCCCTATGTCGACGGCGTTTCGAAACTGCCGTCCGAGGAGACGATGGGCGATGTTTCGTCGGCGCCTTATCTCGCCGAGCTCGTCTCCTATCAGCATCCCGATCACGACACGGACCAATGGCCGCCGGAGGAAAAACCATGACCGATGAAATTCGAACCGGCGGCTGCCAGTGCGGCGCCGTGCGCTTCCGCGTCCACGGCAAGCTCGGGCGCCCGTCCATCTGCCATTGCCGCATGTGCCAGAAACAGTTCGGCAATTTCTTCGGCGCCCTGGTGACGGTGCCGAAGGACGGCGTCGAATGGACCCATGAGGAGCCGAGCTATTTCCAGTCCTCGGTCAACATCGATCGCGGCTTCTGCCGCCGCTGCGGCACGCCGCTCACCTACCGCCAGCCGGGTGGGCTGGAGATCGCCATCGGTGCCTTCGACGATCGTTCGGACCTGGCGCCGCAGATCCAGGTCAACTACGCGGTGCGGCTGCCCTGGGTGGAGAAGATCTTCGAGGCGCCGGTCCACGACGACCCCGACTACTATCGACGGCAGGAGCAGATCATCTCCTTCCAGCATCCCGATCACGAGACGGCCAACTGGCCGCAGCAGGGACTGAAACTATGACGATCCACAGCAGCTCCTTGCGCACGCTCTATCCCGAGATCGAGCCGTTCGAAACAGGCATGCTCGATGTCGGTGATGGCCACACCATCTATTGGGAGCGCTGCGGCACCAAAGGCGCCAAGCCAGCCGTGTTCCTGCATGGCGGCCCTGGAGGCACGATCTCGCCCAAACACCGGCGGCTGTTCGACCCGAAACTCTACGACGTCATCCTGCTCGACCAGCGCGGCTGCGGCAAGTCGACGCCCAACGCCTCGCTGGAAGCCAACACCACCTGGCATCTCGTCGCCGACATCGAACGCCTGCGCGAGATGGCGGGCTTCGACAAATGGCTGGTGTTCGGCGGCTCGTGGGGCTCGACGCTGGCGCTCGCCTATGCCGAAACGCATCCCGAGCGCGTCAGCGAGCTCGTCGTGCGCGGCATCTATACGCTGACCCGCGCCGAGCTCGAATGGTACTATCAGTTCGGCGTCTCCGAGATGTTTCCCGACAAGTGGGAACGTTTTTTGGCGCCGATCCCCGAGGCCGAGCGCGGCGACATGATGGCCGCCTACCGCAAGCGGCTGGTCGGCAGCGACCGCAAGGCGAAGGTCGAGGCGGCGCTTGCCTGGAGTCTGTGGGAAGGCGAGACGATCACGCTTTTGCCGGAGCCGGAAACCAGCACGCCTTTCGGCCAGGACGACTATGCCATCGCCTTCGCCCGCATCGAGAACCACTATTTCGTCCATGCCGGCTGGCTGGAAGAAGGACAGCTGCTGCGCGATGCCTGGAAGCTGAAGGACATCCCCGGCACCATCGTCCACGGCCGCTACGACATGCCGTGCCCGGCGCGCTATGCCTGGGCGCTGCACAAGGCCTGGCCGAAGGCGGATTTCCACCTCATCGAAGGCGCCGGCCACTCGTATTCAGAGCCGGGGATTCTGGACCGGCTGATCCGGGCGACGGATAAATACGCAGGCAAATAACCATGCAGGTTTGTGCTCTACGGCGCCCCCGGCGCGAAGGATCGCGACTTTTCGAGCTACAGCCATGACGAAGCAACGCCTCTACCTCTTCGACACCACGCTGCGCGACGGCCAGCAGACGCCGGGCATCGACTTTTCCGTCGAGGACAAGATCGCGATCGCCAAGCTGCTCGACGAATTCGGCATCGATTATGTCGAGGGCGGCTATCCCGGTGCCAACCCGACCGACACCGCCTTCTTCCATCAGAAGCGCACGGAAAGCGCGAAATTCGTCGCCTTCGGCATGACCAAGCGGGCGGGGTTTTCGGCCTCCAACGATCCGGGGCTGGCGGCGCTGCTGCAGTCGAAGTCGGACGCGATCTGCTTCGTCGCCAAGAGCTGGGACTATCACGTGCGCGTGGCGCTCGGCTGCACCAACGAGGAAAACCTTGAGTCGATAAAAGTCTCGGTCCAGACGGCGGCCGCCGCCGGCAAGGAGGCGATGGTCGACTGCGAGCATTTCTTCGACGGCGTCAAGGCCAATCCGGCTTACGCGCTGGCCTGCGCCAAGACTGCCTATGATGCCGGGGCGCGCTGGGTGGTGCTATGCGACACTAATGGCGGCACGCAGCCTTCGGAAGTGCGGGCCATCGTCGAGAAGGTGATCGCAGGCGGCATCCCTGGCGACCATCTCGGCATTCATGCCCATGATGACACCGGCCAGGCGGTGGCGAATTCCCTTGCCGCCGTCGAGGCCGGTGTGCGCCAGATCCAGGGCACGCTGAACGGCATCGGCGAGCGCTGCGGCAACGCCAATCTGGTCACAATTATCCCGACGCTCGCGCTCAAGCCGGCCTTCGCCGATCGCTTCGAGACAGGCATTTCGGCCGAAGCACTGACCGGCATTTCGCGGCTCTCCCGCGCTTTCGACGAGTTGCTCAACCGCGCGCCGGAAGCTCAGGCGCCCTATGTCGGCTCATCCGCCTTCGCCACCAAGGCGGGTATCCATGCCTCGGCGCTGGCCAAAGAGCCGGCGACTTACGAGCATGTGCCGCCGGAAGCGGTGGGCAACCGCCGCCGCGTCATGGTCTCCGACCAGGGCGGCAAGGCCAATTTTCTCGCCGAATTGAAGCGGCGCGGTATCGACGTGCCGAAGGACGACAGCCGGCTCGACGCGCTCATCGCCGTCGTAAAGGAGCGCGAGGCCGAAGGCTACGCCTATGAGGGCGCCGACGCCTCCTTCGAGCTTTTGGCCCGCAAGATGCTGCACGGCCTGCCGGAGTTCTTCAACGTCACCTCGTTCCGCTGCATGGTCGAGCGCCGCTTCGATGCCAACGGCAACCTGAAGACCGTGTCCGAGGCGATCGTGAAGGTGATGGTCGACGGCGAGGAGAAGATGTCGGTGGCCGAAGGCCACGGCCCGGTCAACGCGCTCGACATCGCGCTGCGCAAGGATCTCGGCAAGTATCAGAACGAGATCGTCGACCTCGAGCTCGCCGACTTCAAGGTGCGCATCCTCAACGGCGGCACCGAAGCCATCACCCGAGTGCTGATCGAATCGCACGATTCCACCGGCGCCCGCTGGTGGACGGTCGGCGTATCGGAAAACATCATCGACGCCTCCTTCCAGGCGCTGATGGATTCGATCATCTACAAGCTGATGAAGAACCGCGAGATGGCAGGACTGGTCGCGGCGGAGTAGGTTGAACCATCAGCGGAAGTCCATTGACCCATCAGAATTTTGCGATGGTCTTGGACGATCCACTGGGCCATAGCGTTGGGCCATGGTCACCGCAACAGCCGATCTCGATCAAGATGCCAAGGCCCGCCGCGGCTTCCTTTTGGCGCTCGGCGCCTATTTTCTCTGGGGGCTGTTGCCCTTTTACATGAAAGCGGTGGCGCATCTGCCGCTGATCGAGGTGATCTCGCACCGGATCGTTTGGTCGGTGCCGATCGCTGCTGCCGTGCTGGTTTGGGCCGGCCGCACCGCCGACTTCAAGTCCGCGATCCGCTCGCCGAAAAGCCTCGCCATGGCGGCGCTGACGGCGACGCTCATCTCGGTCAACTGGGGCATCTATGTCTGGGCGATCGCAGTCGACCGCACGGTCGAGACGGCGCTCGGCTACTATATCAACCCGCTGGTCAGCGTGGTGGTCGGCGCCGTTCTCCTCGGCGAACGGCTCGACCGGCTGCAGATCGCGGCGGTGGCGCTGGCCGCCATTGCGGTGACCGTGCTTACTGTCGAGGCCGGCAAATTACCCTGGGTATCGCTGGCATTGGCCTTCTCCTTCGCCGCCTACGGCTTCTTCCGCAAGACGCTGCCGATCGGGCCGAGCCAGGGCTTTCTGCTCGAGGTACTGCTGCTGTCGGTGCCGGCGCTTTGCTACATCGCCTACTTGATCGCCACGGGCGAGGACCATTTCATCTCCAGCACCGGCGGCGACACCGCACTGCTGATCGGCTGCGGCCCGGTGACCGCGGTGCCGCTTCTGCTCTTTGCCTTCGGCGCCAGGCTTTTGCGCCTCTCCACCATCGGCATCATGCAATATATCGCGCCGACCATGGTGTTCCTGATCGCCGTCCTGATCTTCGATGAGCCGTTCGGCAGCACGCAAGCCATAGCTTTCGCCCTTATCTGGACTGCGCTGGCCATGTACAGCTGGTCGATGTTCAGAGGGCGCGAGGTTCGCCAGGCGGGTCCCGCGACGAGGTGAGGGCGGCAAATGTATCAGCTTCATATCGGCAACAAGAACTATTCGTCCTGGTCGCTGCGGCCGTGGGTGCTCATGCGGACTCTCGACATTCGCTTCGAGGAGCGGCTGACGCCGTTCCCGACCGGTTCAAGTTTCAGCCTCTTCCGGTCATTCTCGCCGAATGGCCGCGTGCCCTGCCTGGTCGACGATGGCTGGGCGGTGTGGGATTCGCTCTCGATCGTCGAATATCTGGCAGAGCGTCATCGAGGCGTCTGGCCGGCCGATGCGAAAGCGCGCGCCTGGGCGCGCTCCGCCGCCGCCGAAATGCATTCGAGCTTTACCGCGCTGCGCAATGACTGCCCGATGAGCTGTGGCGTGCGCGTCAAGCTGGCATCGATGTCCGCTGCGCTGAAGCACGATCTCTTCCGCCTGGGCGACTTGTGGAACGACGGCCTTGCGCGCTTCGGCGGAGCGTTCCTTGCCGGAGACCACTTCACCGCGGTCGATGCCTTCTTCGCTCCGGTCGCTTTCCGGGCACAGTCCTATGGACTGGCATTCGAGGGCGCTGCCGCTGCTTATCCCAAGCGGTTGCTCGATCTGCCTGCCATGCGCGAATGGTATGCGGCCGGTCTCGCCGAGACATGGCGCGAGCCGGACCATGAGGCGGAAGTCCGCGCTGCCGGTACGGTCGTCGAGGATCTGCGCGCAAGCGCATAGGACGCTAAACCCGGCCCAGCCGCCGCACGACCATGTAGACGATGCCGGCGACGACGACCGCTATCGCCGTCACCACCCAGAAGCCGAGCGCCGTGTCGACCAGCGGGAGCCCGCCGACATTCATGCCGAAC
>NZ_RZSF01000334.1:0-7225 GCF_004023325.1 Mesorhizobium sp. M1A.F.Ca.ET.072.01.1.1
GAAGAATCGCTGCCGCTGCGCGACGCTTTTTCCGTGCTGTTCTTCGTTTCCGTCGGCATGCTGTTCGATCCGTTCAGCCTGGTCAGCAACGGCCTGCCGATCCTGGCGACCTTAGCCATCATCCTCATCGGCAAATCGCTCGCCGCTTTCGTCATCGTGATCGCCTTCCGCTATCCGGTCGCGACCGCGCTGATGATCTCGGCCAGCCTTGCCCAGATCGGCGAATTCTCCTTCATCCTGGCCGAGCTCGGCGTCGGGTTGAAGCTTCTGCCCGAACAGGGCCGCGACCTCATTCTGGCCGGCGCCATCCTGTCGATCCTGCTCAACCCGCTGATGTTCCTGATCGTCGACAGGATGAAGCCGTGGCTGGAAAAGCGCGCCGGCAAAACGGCAGAGCCCGAGGAATCAAGGCCGATCGGCCCGGCGACCGAGCCCGGCCAGGTGGCCTCGGCGGCGGCAGTGTCTGAAAGCGAGAATGGTCTGCCGCCGCGAACGGGACTCACCGACCATTCCATCCTGATCGGCTATGGACGTGTCGGCAGCCTCGTGGGTGCCGCGCTGAAACAAGCTGCCCTGCCCTTCCTGGTTGTCGAGGATGCCGACAAGACGCTGGCGAAGCTGAGGGCCGAGGGCGTCGAAACGGTGGCCGGCAACGCCGCCAATGCGGACGTCTTCGCGGCCGCCAATCCGGAAGGCGCCAAACGGCTGATCCTCGCCATCCCCAACGCCTTCGAGGCGGGACAGGTGGTGCTGCGGGCGCGCGCGGCCAATCCCGGCATCAGCGTCTTTGCGCGCGCCCATTCCGATGCCGAGGTCGAGCATCTCAAGGCTCTCGGCGCCGACACCGTGATCATGGGCGAGCGCGAAATAGCACGCGGCATCGTCGAGGCGGTTACCGGCATGTCACCCGCTCGGTTGGACGACGCCGCTGCCGAGATCAGGCCGCAGCCTGCCTGACGCTCGCCTGCACAAACCAAGCGGATCAGGAAACGAATAACGGAAGCGATGTCGCTGAGATGGAAGTCACACGTGCTGGCCGCCATTGATGTGGATTTCCGAGCCGGTCACGTAGGACGCCTGGCCCGAACACAGGAAAAAGATGATGTCGGCCACTTCCGACGTGGCGCCCAGCCTTCTCAGCGGGATCGTCTCGACGATCTTGTCGGTGCCGGGCGACAGGATCGCCGTGTCGATCTCGCCCGGCGCGATCGCATTGACGCGGATGCCGTGCGGCCCGAAGTCATGCGCCATCTCGCGCGTCAGAGAACCCAGCGCCGCCTTCGACGTCGCATAGGCCGTGCCGGCAAATGGATGCACGCGCGTGCCGGCGATCGAGGTGACGTTGACGATCGAGCCCTTGGCGGCGGCGAGTTCCTTGAACAGTCCTCTCGCCAGCATGATCGGCGCGAAGAAATTGACCTGGAAGACGTCGCGCCAGACATGCATCGGCGTCTCGATCGAGTTCATCCGGCCGCCGTCCTTGAGCTTCGGCGAGATGCCGGCATTGTTGACCAGCGCGTGCAACTGCCCGCCATGCGCCTCCAGCCGGTGGCGGATTTCCGAGACGGCAATGCCGACATCCTCCTGATCGGCAAGGTCGACCTTGATGTGGTCCTCGGGACCGGCCGGCCATGGGCAGTCCTCGGCAAAGGCCTGTCGCGAGCAGGTAATGACGCGCCAGCCCTCGCGTGAAAAGCGTTTCACCGTCGCATGGCCGATGCCGCGGCTGGCGCCGGTGAGCACGATGGTTTTTCTGCTGTCGATTTCGGCCATGGCTGTTATCTCCGGCCGGACATGTAGCCGAAGGCGCCAGCCATTGCGAGAGGCGAGTTGCCGCTCAACCGCCGCTGAGGATGTCGAGGATCGACGTCTGGCGCCTTTTCTTCGGACCGCCGACATCGCCGGGCGGCACCGGATGCCCGACCGAGGCGGTGGTACCGCCGTCGCTCGGCATATCGAAGCCATCGGCATCGACCGTCTGGGCTGGACGCGCCTGCCGTGCGGGCGCCTGGGCGACAGGGCTCGACTGGCCGACGGGCGCGGGGGGCGCCGGCTGCGAGTTGTTCGCCGAGGGTATCTCGTCCGGCACGACCGTATCGGGCGGCGTCGATTTCCACGTGCCGGGCAACGGCCTGACCGGCAAGCCTTCATGCGCGGCGACCATGAATTCGTGCCAGGCCTGCGCCGGCAAGGCGCCGCCGGTCACCTTCTTCATCGGGCTGCCGTCGTCATTGCCGAACCACACTCCCGTCGTGAGGTTGGCGGTATAGCCGACGAACCAGGCGTCGCGTGAATTCTGGCTGGTGCCGGTCTTGCCGGCCGAGGGCCAGTTGAAGGCCGCCTTCTTGGCGGTGCCGACTTCGACCGTGCCCGTCATCATAGAGTTCATCATGCCGACGATGTCGGCCTTGAGGACGCGCGGCGCGCTGCCGCCATTGTTCTCGTAGAGCACCTTGCCGCTAGCCGTGGTGACGCGCTGGATGAAATGGATATCCGGCTTGTAGCCGCCATTGGCGAAAGGCACATAGGCGGCGGTCAGTTCCAGCGGCGTCACTTCCGAGGTGCCGAGCGCGATCGAGGTGTTCGACTGCAGGTCGGATTGGATGCCCATGCGGTGCGCGGCCTCAACCACGGCGTCGGGGCCGACCTCCATGGTGAGTTGCGCCGCCACCGAGTTCAGCGACTTCGCCAGTGCGGTGGCCAGCGTCACCTTGCCATAATATTTGCCGCCATAATTCTCCGGCGTCCATTTGCCTATTCTGATCGGGGCGTCGTTGCGCACGCTGTCCGGTGTGCGGCCTGCTTCCAGCGCCGCCATGTAGACGAAAGGCTTGAAGGCCGATCCCGGCTGGCGCCGCGCTTCCGAGGCGCGGTCGAACTGGCTGGTCGAATAGTCGTAACCGCCGACCATGGCGCGAACGGCGCCGGAATCATCGATCGACACCAACGCGCCCTGGGTGACGTTGAGCTTCTTGCCGCTCTCGTCGATCAGCCGGCGGATCGACTGCTCGGCGAGCTTCTGCAGCGTCAGATCCACGGTGGTGTCGATGACGATATCGCCGCGCACGTCGCCGATCAGGTCGGGAAGTTCCTCCATGACCGTGTCGGCGACATAATTCTCCGAGCCGGTCCAGTAGGAGGGCGAGCGCGTCGCCGGCGCGCTCAGCGCCATTTTGTATTCCTTGTCGCCGATCTTGCCTTCCTCGCGCATGGCGGCGAGCACGAGCTGTGCGCGTTCTTCCGCCGCCTTGGGATCGCGCGCCGGCGAAAGCCGCGATGGCGCCTTGAGCAGACCGGCCAGAAGCGCTGCCTCGGAAAGCGTGACATCGCGCGCGCTCTTGCCGAAATACCGCCGCGAGGCGGCCTCCACGCCATAGGCGCCGGACCCGAAATAGACCCGGTTGAGATACATTTCGAGGATCTGGTCCTTGCTGTGCTTGTGCTCCAGCCACAGCGCCAGCAGCACTTCCTGCACCTTGCGCTCCAGCGTGCGATCCGGCGTCAGGAACAGGTTCTTGGCCAGCTGCTGCGTCAGCGTCGAGCCGCCCTGCGAGAAATGCCCGCCAAGGACGTTGGTGACCATGGCGCGCGTCAGCCCGATCGGGTCGATGCCGAAATGCGAATAGAACCGCCGATCCTCGATGGCGACGACGGCCTCGGGAATATAGGGCGACATTTCATTGAGGCCGACGGCCTCGCCGCCGCTCATGCCGCGATTGGCGATGAGTTGCCCGTCGACCGAGACGATCTTGATGTTGGGCGCGCGGTCGGGAATCGACCATGTGGTCGCCGCCGGCATCTTGGCGCCGTAGTAGACGACGACGCCGGCCACCGCGATGCCGCCCCAGATGCAGAAAACGAAGCACCAGTAGAGCAGGCGGCCGAAGATGGAAAACAGCCCGCGCTGGCTGCGATCGCGCCCCCGGCCGCGCGATTTCGCCTTGGCGGATTTGCGTTTCGCTGCGGATTTACGATTTGCCGGCACGACGCGATCCTCCTCGCTGACCGAAAAGCCGTCGGAGGATTTCGCCCGGGGCGAGCCCTCGAAGCTCGGTTCGATGCGACTGTCTCTGCGGTTCGCCATTGCGCTGTGCTTGCTGTCCCCGATGCCGATGGCGCTCGGGTTGCAGAGTAGATGCGGCGGTTTAAAGGCGCGTTAAGTGGGGAAGAATCGAAGTGATTGAAAATCAAATGTTTGGTAAGCGGCCACCTGACGGAGCGCGATCGGCGTGGCATTCCGGCCGCGCTCCAGCGTTTGCATAGGCGGTCGGCTCGGACTAGTCGAGCACGGCACGGACCGAGAGCGCAGCTCTCGATGCCCGCATGACATCGCCGACATGGCAGTAGCAGACGATCTCGTGCAGCTGATAGTCGGTCAGCTCGAAGAAGCGTTTTGCTTCGCCGTAGGTGTCGTTCTTCAAACCCTCGTCGTGCAGAACGGGGTCTTCCAGGGCGACGGATATGGGCGAGCCGGCGCCCCGCATGACATTGCGTTCCCGCGGGGCACGATATTCGGTGCCGATCAGCGCGGTCAGGAGCCGATTTGGCTCGCGTTCGAGAAGCTCCGCCCAACGTGCGAGGCGCTGGGCTCGGCTCATGACGGGTTTGGCGGTACGGACCTCGGCAACGGCGTGCAGCTGGTCCAGTGTTTGGTGCTTCATGGCAACCTCCTAGAGGCTAGGTTGGTCGGCCCCAAAACTCCCTATGCGCAGCATGATATCGCCGAACCGCGCGGACGTCATCCGTTTGCCATCCACCCCCGCAAGATTTGATGGAGCTGCGCGCGGCCCCCGTCATTCTTCATGCCGTCGCCAGAATATGGAGCCGAAATCACAGGCTAATCCTGGACGTCAAAGAACGCGGAACTCGGGCTCCGCCGCCTTTCGACCGACGATCGACGACAGGCCGTAGAAAGCCAGCGGCTGTTCCTGACAAGTCACCGCCACGACGCTGTTCGACTTGTCTATGTCCAGGCCCTTCGGCCCGCCCTCCTCGACACTGGCCCTGCCGCGCAGAAAGCTTTCGTCGTCGAGCACGGCGACCGAACGCGACGGCGTGCGGCGCCCCTTCCAGCCTTCGTCGCTTGCATAGACGTGAACCATCGGGCTGCCGGCGTCGGCGACAAGAATGTGGCTGCCGTCCTGCGTGAAGCGCAGGCCATGCGGGTAGTTGGCATTTTCCAGGACACCGGCGGGCCGGGTTTCAGGGCCAAGCGGTGCCGACATGTCGTAGATCTTCACGTCGTTGGTGCCGTGGCTGCTGACGGCGACCCACCGCCCGTCATGGCTGAGCGCGATGCCGTCCGGGATGTCGAGGCCCTGCTCCAGGAGAAGCTGATTCCACAGGGCGCGGTATCCCCATCGCCGGTGAATCACATGGCGGGTCACCCGATGCGTGTAGTTGTTACAGACCAGCAGGCTGAGCCGGCCATGTGACTCACGCCTGACGGCGACCGAGCCGGGCGTTCTCAATCTGCACAATCGGCTGCCTTTGATCACGCGAAGCGGCGAGATTTCGTGCCCTTGTCCGGCCGGTTCGCCTTGCGGCAGGGCGAAGACCGCAACCAGCCCATCGCGATTGGCAACCACAAAAGTCCTGTTGTCGATGAAATCGAGGCCATGCACCTCGCCCATGCTGTCCGATCTGAGCTCCACGAAGCCACGGATAACGATGCTCGGTGCACCGGCCGTCGGCTCTATGTCGATGCGCAGCATCAGGCATCGCCTGCGTCCATATCCGGCGACGGCAAGCAAGCGGTTGTCGGGCGAAAAGCGCAGGTCCTCGGTCCGTCCGATCGCGGCGAGCGCATCGTTCACGGCACCGGTGGCCTCGAAATCGATCCGGGGATTCATATCAAAAACCACCACCGCTCCAGCGAGCGGACCCGGATGCAATAGGCGCTATCCGGAGCCGACCGGTCAAGTCCGCGAGATGCGGACGTGGTGAGATCAATTCTGTTGGATCGAAATGCCCTTGTCGTCGATCTTGAGCTCCACGCCTTTCGGCCTGGTCTGCTCGCGGTAGATGTAGATGCCAAGCGCGATGACCACGACGACCAACGCGCCGATGATGAGGTAGAGCATATTCTGTCTCATCTCGCCCCCTTCTTGCAGCCGAGTCTCGCGCCTGCTTCGAGGCCCTGCGGCGGTCGCTCACTGGTCGCTGTCATCATTGGCCGATGCAGGCCGCCAACTGGTCGGCTCGACTTTTTTCTGGGTGTTGCTGTCGGTGTAGACCCACCAGCCGCCGTCGCGGTATTGCCCGACGGATTCGTTGACCACGCCGTGCTCGTCGTTCCACAGGATCGTGACCTGCGAGCCGTCCTTCGGCGCGCTCACTATCGGTTTGCGCTCTGCCATTCATTCCCTCCCATCTCACGCCGACAATGGACCGGCAGCAACGTCGCTCGATGCGCCGGGTTCCGTCAGCTATGCGCGAAGATATCCTCTTCCGCCCAGCCCATCAGGTCGAGCTTGGCGCGCGTCGGCAGGAAGCGGAAGCAGGCTTCGGCCTCCTTGGTGCGACCCTCGCGCGCAAGCCGCGCGGCCAGCACCTCGCGCAGCCGGTGCAGGTAAAGCACGTCGGAGGCGGCATATTCGAGCTGCTCGGGCGACAGTGTTTCCGCCGCCCAGTCCGACGATTGCTGCGCCTTGGAGAGGCCGATACCGAGCAGTTCGTTGCATATATCCTTCAGCCCGTGGCGGTCCGTGTAGGTACGGGTCAGCCGCGAGGCGATCTTGGTGCAGAAAACCGGTTCGGCCATGACGCCGAAAGCGTGATAAAGGACGGCAATGTCGAAACGGCCGTAGTGAAACAGCTTCACCACGGCGTCGTTCCTGAGAAGGCTGACGAGGTTGGGCGCCTCCTTCTGGCCCGGCGCGATCTGGATGACGTCGGCGCTGCCGTCGCCGGGCGAGATCTGAACCACGCAGAGCCGGTCACGATGCGGGTTCAAGCCCAGCGTTTCCGTGTCGATGGCGACCGCACCGACATTGTAGCGGGAAAGGTCCGGCAGATCGTTCTTGTGGAAACGGATGTCGGTCATTCTCTTCTCCGGATCGCGGCCAGCGGCGCACCCGTTTTTGGACGCGAAGGCGCCGCGCATTGCGCTATCACGCCCGTCCTTGCCGCGATCCGGAAAAAAATCAACAGAAAGTTGATTTTTGCGGTCGCCGCGGGTTCACCTCAGCGTGTCAGAGCATCGAGAATGCGCGCCCAGGAACGC
>NZ_RZSF01000335.1:0-7213 GCF_004023325.1 Mesorhizobium sp. M1A.F.Ca.ET.072.01.1.1
CGCCGCGGTCGTGCTCGGCTTCATGCTCGCAACATGGTGGATCGCCACCAAGGCCGAGAGGCTGGTACCGCCGTGCGGCAAGTTCATCGAGATCGGCGGCAGCCGCATCCACTATGTCGAAGCAGGCGAGGGCAGGCCGATCGTGTTCCTGCACGGGCTCGGCGCGCAACTCCACCATTTCCGGCACACGCTGTTCGGCCGCTTCGGCGCCGGCTACCGGCTGATCGCTCTCGACCGGCCGGGCTCGGGATACTCGGTGCGGGCGGGCGGGGCGAGCGGCCGTCTGCCCGAACAGGCGGAAGTGGTGCGGCGCTTCATCGAGGAGCTTGGGCTCGAACGGCCTTTGATCGTCGGTCATTCGCTGGGCGGCGCCATCGCGCTTGCACTTGCGATCGAGCATCCGACGGCGATTTCCGGCATCGCGCTCATCGCGCCGCTGACGCATCTGGAGGCGAGGGTGCGCCAGAAATTCGACCTGCTCTATGTTCCCTCGCGCCTGAAGCGCTGGATCTTGGCCCATACTTTAGCGATACCGTACAGCCTGAAATATGCGGAGCCGACGATGAAGTTCATCTTTGCGCCGCAAGCCGTGCCGGGGGACTACATGATCGCCGGAGGTGGTTGGCTCGGGTTGCGGCCCGCCCATTTCCAGGCGACCTCCACCGATATCGTGGCGGTGGAAGAGGATCTCGGCCGCCTCGAACAGCGCTATGGCGAGATCCTGATGCCGGCCGGCATTCTGTTCGGCGCGGATGACCGGGTGATCGGCATCGCTGCTCATGGCGAACCGATGCCGGGCAGGATCAGGGAGCTCGATTTCGAACGGGTCCAAGGGCTCGGGCACATGCCGCAATTCGTGGAACCGGAACGCGTCGTGGCCTTCATCGAGCGCATCGCCGCGCGCGCATTCCCAGCGTGAGGATCCCGTTCGGTCAAAGGCCGAGAGGGATCGCGTCCATTCACGAACCGTCACGCAAAAGTGTCGGACATTCCGCCTCACCTACACTTTCAACGGGAACTTCGGCTCCAACCCTCGGTTTTAATCCGTGTCGGCTGGCGAATTTCCGGCCAGCAAGAATGCGGCAAATCACCAGATGGAGTACCAATTATGCTTACGAAGATTTTTGCAGCCTCGGCGCTTGTCCTGGCCATGGGCACCTCGGCTATGGCACAATCGTCGGACGCTTGGTGGTGGTGGCATCGTGATCGCCCGGTCCATAGCGAGCAAGTGCCGGTTGATCCCTACACCACGGGCAGCATTTATTCCGATCGCGACGCCGGCGCGCTAAACAGCTTCGGCAACGGTGCCGTCGGCCCATGCGCCTCGGATACGGCCGGCCCCGACGCGAATGCCGGCCCGAACGTCAACGACCAGTATTGCGGCAAGTAGTCCGTTCGCCAGCGAGCGACCGACGTGAAGCTTTTACAGCGTCGGTCGCAGCAAGGTCGGGCGACGGAAATTATTCTGAGACTTCGGTCTGCGGCCGGTCGCGGCCATCGGCCAGTTCGTCATGCCAGACACCCTCGGAATCCTCATACTGGATGCCATCCGTGGTGCCGGCGACCTGCTGCTCGGCCGAAGCAATTTCAGCCGCGCGCAGCGCGTCCTGGCGGGTGGGAAATGTTTCTGAAAAAGTCGAGCCGACCATGTAGGCCCAGCCGCCGTCATGCTCGACGATCTTGTAGGTCAGTTTCGCCATGGAATCCTCCGGTCGAGAAGCCCTTTGCCTGCTCAATGCAGCTTTCCGTCGGACAGCCTTTCTTCGGGAACCAGCACTTCAGATTCCTCGGCTGCCTCGATCAGCGCGCGGCGCGCGTCCGCCGTCGAACGATACCCCTCCAGCGCTTTCAGGCAAGTATCGAGAGCATCACGATGCCGCTGGCCGCGATTGAGCGGCCATACGGTCATCAGGCACTCGGCCGCTTCGCGGGTGCTGCTTATTTGGCGATATTTGCCGACATGGCCGAGTTCGACCACCACCGGCTTCTCAAATGGCTTGCTGTCTGTCATGGCCGCCAACGTAAAACGGCCAATTTGGTTGCAATGGTGGCGGAAGGCTGCGCCCAAAGGTCTCAGCCAATCGTCACCTGTGCAAGCCGTTCAGCCCGCCGCTTTCATCCAGTGTTGCATCGTCGTGACCGAGCGCGCCAGCTGCGGCGCCGGACGGATTTCCTCGCCGAACGTCGCCGCCGCGCGCCAGCCCCAGCGCGGATCGGCAAGGAAGGCGCGCGCCAGAGCCACCATGTCGGCGCGGCCGTCGGCCACGATCGCCTCGGCCTGCTGCGGATCGTCGATCAGGCCGACGGCACGCGTCGGAATGCCGGCGCCCTTGCGCACAGCTTCGGCCAGATGCACCTGGTAGCCGGGGCCGCTGGGCAGCTTCTGCAACGGCGAATTGCCGCCGCTGGAACAGCACAGATAGGCGACGCCTTCCGCCTTCAGCGCCTTGGCTACTTCGATCGCCTCTTCGATCTCGAAGCCGCCGTCGACCCATTCCTTCACCGAAAGGCGCGCTCCCAGCATCAGGCCCGGCGCTGCCTTCTTCACCGCCCTGGCGATCTCGACGGCGAAGCGCATGCGGTTTTCCAGCGAGCCACCCCAGCGGTCGGTGCGCTGGTTGGAAAGCGGCGACAGGAACTGGAAGATCAGATAGCCGTGAGCGGCGTGCAGTTCGATGAAGTCGAAGCCGGCGCGCTCGGCCCGCTTGGCCGCATCGGCAAAATGTTGGATGACGTGCCGGATCTCTTCCTCGTCCAGTGCGTGCGGTATATTCCACCCGGTGTCATAGGCGATGGCCGAAGCCGAAACGGTCTGCCAGGGATCCTCGCCCGCTTGCAGGGGCCCGCCGCCTTCCCAAGGCCTTCTGTTGGATGCCTTGCGGCCGGCATGGGCGAGCTGGACGCCGAATTTGGTGCCGGGCGCGGCGACGCGCCTGGCGGCATCGAGCGTGCGCTTGGCCGCTGCCTCGTTGTCATCGGAGTAGAGGCCAAGGCAGCCATGCGAGATGCGGCCGCGCCGCTCGACGTCGGTCATCTCGACGGTCACCATGCCGGCGCCGGACATGGCCAGGTTCATCCAGTGATGCAGATGCCAGTCGCTGGCGGAACCGTCCTCGGCCGAATACTGGCACATCGGCGCTACCGCAATACGGTTTGGAAAGGTCAGGCCGCCGAGGGTGATCGGCTGGAAAAGCGATGATGTCATGGAAACGGCTCCTGGGGAGAGATCTCGCTATCTAGGCAGCCGCGGCACTTCGCGCCAGACAACAGCCGGTGAAAGTCACGCTGGACCAGTCGGTTTCCAGGATTGCGCCCGCGCCTGTTCGCCGATAACGCTTGCCGACAGCACGGAGCCAATCAATGGAAGATCGCGTCCGCATCCAGTCTGAAGAAATCCTGTCCGACGATTGGGCGGTGCTCAAGAAGACGGTGCTCGACTATCGCCGCCGTGATGGGCGCTGGGAGACGCAGATCCGCCAAACCTACGATCGCGGCGACGGCGCGGTGATCCTGCCTTTCGATCCGCAGCGCTCGACGGTGCTGCTGGTGCGGCAGTTCCGCTATCCGGCCTATGTCACCGGCCATCGCGAGCCGCTGATCGAGGCCTGTGCCGGTCTGCTCGACGAAAACGATCCGGAAACCTGCATCCGCAAGGAAGCGGAAGAGGAGCTCGGCTATCATTTGAAGGACGTTGAGCGGCTGTTCGCGCCCTATATGAGCCCCGGCAGCGTGACCGAACGGCTCTGGTTCTTTACCGCGCGCTATTCGCCGGCTGACCGTATCTCCGACGGCGGCGGAGCTCCGGAAGAGGGCGAAGACATCGAGGTGCTGGAAATGCCGCTCGACGAGGCGCTGGCCGGCATCGCCGACGGCCGTATCGTCGACGCCAAGACCATCATTTTGATCCAGCACCTGAAGCTCAATCCGATCAAGGGTTGAGCGGCCTGCCACCCGAAGCGAGGAGCGAAGGGTGGTGCGGACGACGGGAATCGAACCCGTACGATCAGAGATCGAGGGATTTTAAGTCCCTTGCGTCTACCAATTCCGCCACGTCCGCGCGCCGCGATTTCAAGCACTTGGGCCGACACGAGTCCAGCCTTGTGGGCGGGATGGCACCGTATTGCCACCGAATAAGCTCTTCCGCATCGGTTCTCATCGCAACTGGACCGGCTATGGCTCGCCTTCCGGGCCGCAGAAGACCAGCGCAGGGCGCGCTGTTAACCCTTCTCCACGACGGTGAGAGCGTCAGTCTCGCTGTTCCCGTTCCACGGAAACGTCTGCTGTTCGATGACGGTCAGCCCTGCACGCGCGCTGACATGCTCGACAAATCCCTTTGGCATGAAATTCCGCCAATCGGGATTTTCCTTGAAGGATGCGGTTGGATTATCCGAGTAGTTCGAATGATGAAGGAGAGCTCGTCCCCCCGGTTTCAAGACGGAGGCGACTTCCATGATGTAGGACGCCACGGTCAGCGGTTCGAAATGAACCATCGAGTCGTAGCTGAAAACGGAGGAAAAGCGCCACTTTTCAAACGGTAGACTCTTGCCGTCCGGGGAAAGCGTCACGGTCACGTGAGAAGCGCTTGAAAACCGTTTCCTAGCCAATGCAGTGGCATCGACCGAAGTATCGATCAACGTCAGTCGCCTGCAACGGCCGACGATCTGCGCCGAATGACGTCCGGCACCGCTGGCTATTTCGAGCACATCATCCAAGTTCAAATATCGCTCAAAAGCTTTGCGAAAGCGGCTCGCCGGTGCCCAAAACCAAGCCACCAACTCAGGGTTTTCGTATTTCTCAAAGTACTCATAATCAGAGGCGCCAAAACTACGCCACGTATCGACGATTGCTTCGTGCGCAGCGTCAGGCTCAGTCATAAGCCTTACCCCCATTTCTTCTTGGCCGCACATTTTAGAGGGATTGGCCGTCAAAGGCAAAGGAGGCGCACGCAAGCTGGCTTGCCAAGGGGAGCAGCTATCCGCTTCATGGCTTCCGCAGTTCTCACCCCGGCACCGCCGCCGTTCTCGGGAATGAAGTCGGCGCCGGCCGCTTCGAGAGCTGCTTATAGGGCGGACATCAAATGACCCGGTAAGTCGACTCTGTTTTGATCCCGCGGCGCGCCGGCCACCTTCGTTTCGTGCTGCTCCGCAAATCAGAATTTGTAGCTGAAGTTTACGCCCAGGGTATGGAGCTTCAGGTCCTGATCACGATCGGAGAAGTCGTCCTGGACGTCGAAATGCTCCTTGCCGAAATCGTAGTAACGGTACTGGGCGCCGACGACGATGTTGCTGCTCAGCGCATAGTCGACCCCGGCGCCGATCGTCCAGCCGGTGCCGGTGCGTGTCCTGGCGAAGCCGCTGCCGCCGAGATCTTGCGAGGTCTCGATACCGGCGAAGGCGACGCCCCCGACGCCATAGATCAGCCAGCGATCGACCGCCAAGCCGGCTTCGGCATTGATCGATCCCAGCCATTTGACCTCGGTGCCGACGGCATTGCCAGGGTCGAGCAAGGCCGAACCGTCGATCGAGGCATAGTTGAGCTCAGCGCGCGCGCCGATCACCGCCTGATTGAACTGCCAGAGGCCGGCGACATGGCCGCCGACGAAGCCGCCGTCGACATCGGGAGAAGCGGCGAACGGCTCGCCTTCCGTGCCGGAGATGTCAGATGAGCCCCAGCCATAGCCGGCCTGCAGGCCGGCATAATAGCCTGTCCAATCGAAGCCCGGCGCAGTCATGGGCAGGTCGGCGATCGCGTCCGCGGCCAAGGCCGGCCCGGACAGCAGGGCGAAAAAGCCGGCACTGGCAAGTGTCAGGCGACCCATCGAGCGCTCCGAAATGGCGGTTTCGAAAACTTCTCGGTGCAACCTAGCGTTATTCGCCCGAAAACGGAATTGTATTCCTGCAACAGTGGTTTACTTCGGCGGGTTGCGCACGCGATCTTCCAGGTCACGCTGTTTCTCGTCGGACTTGGCCAGCCGTGCGAAAGCATATTCGCCTAGTGAGGAGCCGGCGATGAAGATGGCGATCGGCGCGGCCCATGCCCAGAATGAATGCAAGGTGAAGAAGGCCAGGCCGGCGCAACATGCCGACAGCATGAAGATTGCGAACCGGATCGCTTTTGCCATCTCTTCTGCAACCCGAATAGCCGGAGATCCAGTCTAGGCGAGATTTCGCCCTGCTGCCGCAGGGGAGATCTGTCGGGAGCCGGTCCTGCCTTAAAAACAAAGCAGTTTTGCCAACTGGTCAAAACCGCGCCAGCTTGGCACAGTCGGGCAAACAGGAGTTCTTCATGGCGACCGGCACCAATCCGACGAAACCCAAGCCCTGGACCGAAGTGGCGACGCAACTGGTCGACGTCGCGATGGGGCGCCGGCCTGCCGATCTCGTGATCCGCAACGGACGCTGGGTGAATGTCCATTCGGGCGAGATCATTCCGGGCACCGACATCGCCGTCGCCGCCGGACGCTTCGCCTATTGCGGCCCGAATGCCGGTCATACGATCGGGCAGGGGACCAAGGTGGTCGATGCGGGCGGCCGCTATCTGGTGCCCGGCCTCTGCGATGCGCACATGCACGTCGAAAGCGGCATGGTCACGGTGACGGAATTCTGCCGCGCCGTGATCCCGCACGGCACCACCTCGATGTTCATCGATCCGCACGAGATCGCCAATGTTCTGGGCCTGCCGGGCGTTCGGCTGATGCATGACGAGGCGGTCGCGATGCCGATCAACGTCCATGTGCAGATGCCGTCCTGCGTGCCTTCGGCGCCGGGCTTGGAGCATGCCGGCGCGGAGCTTACGGTCGCAGACGTCGCCGAGGCGATGACCTGGGAGAACATCATCGGGCTTGGCGAAGTGATGAATTTCCCGGGAGTCGCCGCCAACGATCCGGTGATGTCGGGCGAGATCGCCGAGACGGTGAAGGCCGGCAAAACCGTCGGCGGCCACTATGCCTCGCGCGATCTCGGGTTGCCGTTCCACGGCTATGTCGCCGGCGGCGCCGAAGATGACCACGAGGGCACGCGCGCCGAGGATGCGATCGCCCGCGTGCGCCAGGGCCTGAAGGCGATGCTTAGGCTGGGGTCCGCCTGGTACGACGTCGCTGCGCAGATCAAGGCGGTCACCGAAGGCGGCATCGACCCGCGCAACTTCATCCTGTGCACCGACGACAGCCATTCCGGCACGCTGGTGCATGAAGGTCATATGGATCGTGTGGTGC
>NZ_RZSF01000336.1:0-7206 GCF_004023325.1 Mesorhizobium sp. M1A.F.Ca.ET.072.01.1.1
GGCCTTCCTTGGCGTGAGCGGGCGCGCATCGGCATGCAGGAGTTCCGGCGTGTGGCGACGGAGCATCCGGCCTTCGCGCCGTTCATCGTCGTCTATCGCATGAACTCGCCGCCCTGCCTCGCCAAGTTGAACGCCATCATCGGCCTGTTCGAGGATGGCGGCTTCGGACCTGAGCTCAGCGCCCGTCTGTTCCGCGCCGCGGGCTATTATCTGATGGGGGCGATCCTCGACGAGACCGCCGGCTACGCCAAGGGGCCGTCGGCGGTCACCACGGTCAGCGACGAAGAATTGCAGCGCGACTATCCCAGTGTCGTGGCGGCCGCGGCTTATTTTGGCACAAGCGGTTTCGACAAGACTTTCGAGCTTGGCCTGGAGATGTTTCTGGACGAGATGGAGCGGATTCGCGACGCTGCCCGGGACGATGCCGCCAAAAGTGGCGATCGCGCCCGCAAGAAACTCTAACCAGGGCTTTCAATGCGCTTCCTCTCGGTTCTTGTCCTCATCGCCGGCGCTGCCATCGGGGTCTTCTATCCCTGGGCGGTGAGCAATTTCTCCGGCCATGCGATCGGCACCTGGCGCGTCTACGAGGGCGGCCGCTTCCGGCCGGCGACCGTTCGGCTCGCTGCGCGCGACGCGCCTGTCCGCGTGCTGGTCGACCTCACCGCGCGTGCCGAGCGCGTCGCCTCGCAGCAGCACACGGTGCTGACACTGACCGCGGCAAGCGGCGGCCGCACGGCGCTCGCCTCGACGCTCTCCTTCAACCACACCGACAATCCACGCCAGGTGAGCCCGCAACTGCCCGACAAGATCTTTCGCGACGAGGCCGGCGTGATAGAGACGGTCACGCCGGGCGCTTACGTCTTCACTGTCGGTCCGGGCGATGCGGACGGGATCGACATGCGCGCCGTCGACCTGATCTTGCGTGCGGGCACCGGCTCAGCCGACGAACGCGCGCAGCCGGCCGGTTACACGCTGATGGGCGTCGGCTTGGCTGGGCTGGTGCTTTCGCTGGTCTTTGGGCGTGGCAACAAGCCGCCGCAGAATCCCAACTCGCAGCCCCCGCCGCCGCGCTGGGGCCGCGGCGGTTCGCAAAGGTGAAGGCGGCATGAATTATCGCCACGCCTACCACGCCGGCAATTTCGCCGATGTCGTCAAGCACGCGGTGCTCAGCCGGCTGGTCGAGTATCTGAAGCAGAAGGACAAGGCCTTTCGCGTTATCGACACTCACGCCGGCATCGGCCGCTACGATCTCGCGTCGGTGGAAGCCGGCAAGACGGGTGAATGGCAGGGCGGCATCGGCCGGCTGTCCGAGGCCGCGCTCGAGCCTCGGACGGCGGCGCTGCTTCAGCCCTATCTGGAAGCGGTGCGCTTGGAAAATCCCGACGGCGGTCTCCGCCGCTATCCCGGCTCACCGCTGATCGTGCGCCATCTCCTGCGCAAGCAGGATCGGCTTACGGCGATCGAGTTGCATTCCGAGGACGCTGCGCGGCTCAAAGCCGTCTTCGCCGGCGACATCCAGACCAGGGTGATCGAGCTCGACGGCTGGTTGGCGCTCGGCGCGCATCTGCCGCCGAAGGAAAAGCGCGGGCTCGTGCTTGTCGATCCGCCCTTCGAGGAGGAGGGCGAGTTCCAGCGTCTCGTCGAGAACCTGCGCCGAGCGCACCGGCGCTGGCCGGGGGGCATCTACGCGCTCTGGTATCCGATCAAGGATCGCAAGGCGGTCGCCGCCTTCCGTGCCGCGCTGAAGGAGACAGGCATTCCAAAACTGCTCGACATCGGCTTCGAGATCCGGCCGGCCTCGAGCGGACCGAGCCTCGACGGCAGCGGCCTTGTGGTGGTGAACCCGCCCTTCACGCTGGAGGCCGAATTGCGGGTGATGCTGCCGGCCTTGCATGGAGCGCTTGCCGTCGAACAGCCGTCGCGCTGGACGATCGAATGGCTGGCCGGTGAGTGAGACCGGGACCAGCCGAAGATTAGCTACGCCAGCGCCGAGGGTGTCACGCCGGTCAGCCGCCGGGTTTCGCGGATCAGATGCGCCTGGTCGGCATAGCCGGCCTCGATGGCGAGCAGCGCGGTCGAGGCATCGCTATGCCGTCGCTGCAGGCGCCGGAAGCGGTGGAAGCGCAGGATGCGGTCGAGCGTCTTCGGACCATAGCCGAAAGCGTCCTCGAAACGCCGGCGCAGCGTCCGCTCGCTCATGTTGAGGCGGTTGAGCAGACAGGGAACCAGCGGCGTCTCCGGCAACAGGCCTTCATCAATGAACTCGAAGGCCCTGCCCATCAGCGCATCGAGCGCATCGCGCCCCTCTGTATGCGCGCCGACGTTATTTTCCAGCTGCCGCACCATGCCGGCGAGGTCGGGCGCGGCCTTGACGCGATCTGACAGTTCGCGGGCACGCGTACCCCATAAGTCCTGGAGGCTCAGCCGCCCGCCGACGATTTCGCCGGCCGGCACGCCGAGCCACCCGGCGGCCGCGCCCGGCCGGAAGCGGAAGCCGATGATCACCGACCCGGGGGGAAGGCGCTCGATCTGCGGCTCCTTGTCCGGTCCGGCCACGCGGAAGCGACCTTCGATCCATTGCAGATCGATAGTCGCGTCCGGCGTGATGACGATTGGCGGGACGTCCTGCTTCGCCATGCGATGCACCCAGACGGCGGAGAAGGCGCCGGCCAGGCCTCGCGGGGCGGGCCGTTCCCGAAAGAAGCCGGTGGTCTGCGCCAGGACCGCTTCCATATCTTCTCCGATCTGCTTCGGCGTGCTCTGGCGGGTCCGCTTCGGCCATTTTGGCCGAAATCTTCAATGCGGGTCGCTTCCGCCGTGGCAAAACGGATGCAGCCTCTTGGCGCGTCCAGCGCCTTCACCGCGCCGCATCCGGTCGCGGATGTGGTCACGAATATAGAAGGGAGTGAGAGAAATGAAAGCTCGCATCACCGTCTTCACCCTTGGCGTCGACGATCTGGAGGCGTCGCTCAAATTCTACCGCGACGGCCTGGGCCTGCCGACCGAGGGCATCATCGGCCGCGAGTTCGAGCACGGCGCCGTCGCCTTCTTCGAGCTTGCCGGCGGCTTGAAATTCGCGATCTTCGAGCGCGCGAGCATCGCCCTCGACGCCACCGTGCCGCAGAGCGGCCGCAGTCCGACCGAGTTCACCATCGGCCACAACGTGGCGAGCGAGGCCGAGGTCGACGCGACCATGGCCGAGGCCGTCAAGGCCGGCGCGCGCGTGGCCAAGCCGGCGCAAAAGACCTTCTGGGGCGGCTATGCCGGCTATTTCCAGGATCCCGACGATCATCTCTGGGAAGTCGTCTACAACCCCGCTTTCATCCCGAAGGATTGACCCGGAAACCTGCAGGAGGTCGACATGTCGATCGATACCATTCAGGCGATAGGCGCGCTTCTCATCGGCGGCGTGTTCGTCTTCGCCGGCATCGAGCACTTCCTGAGATTCAAGGCTATGTGCGACTATCTGGCGAGCCGGAAGTTTCCGGCTCCCGCTGTCATGCTGGCAGCCGGCTCAGCGCTCGAGGTCGTCGCCGGCATGATGCTCGCGCTCGGCCGTGCCGTGCCTTTCGCCGCCGGTGCGCTTGTCCTGTTCACGCTGGCGACGAACGTCGCGCTGCTGCGCTTCTGGGAGTCCGAAGAGCCGGAGCGGCAGGTGCTGCGCAACGCGTTCCTGATCAACCTGGCCGTCGTCGGCGGACTGCTGGTGGCGGGAACCGTCTGACAGCCGGACCGCATCTGGAACGATGATTTGGGAAACCATTGTCTTCACAACCGCTTGACCGCCGTCAAGCGAATCCGCACAGTGCGTGCAACCGACCTTGAGAGGCTGTCATGACTCGCTTCGCCCATTCCGCCCTTGCCGCGCTGATTTCGCTTCTGACGCCGCTTGGCACGTCGCTTGGTTTCACCCAGGCAGCGCAGGCCGCCGACCTTGCCGTTTTAACCGAGGATGACGGCAGCGTCTGCGGCGAGGCCTGGGTGCTGAGCAAGATCACCGATCGCTTCAGCTATCAGGTTCATCATGTGCCGCACCTGCCGGATGTCGCGATCACCGATTTCCATAACATCCGCCTGCATCGTTATCTGCCGTCGACCGAGAGATGGCCGATCGGCCGGCACTATTGCCGCGCCACCGTCAGCCTGTCGGACGGCCGCGACCGCTCGATCTTCTACCTGATCGAGGAAGGCCAGGGCTTCGCCTCGATCGGCGACAATGTCGAGTTCTGCGTCTCCGGCTTCGACCGCTGGATGGTTTATAACGGCCGCTGCCGCGTGCTTCGGTAAGAAGCCGCAGATCCATTCACTGGTCCGCGGCCTTTAGGTCGCAGGCCACTCCGTTCGGCCCGTCGATGGCATCAGTCCCATCGCGAATATTGTGAGCTTGCCGGCCATCGCCGGAAGGCAAATCGGCTAATTGGCTGCCGATTGACAACTGTCGAACTGTCGCCTAAAAAGAGACAGACCTGTCTCATCACACGGCGACATAATGCCCTCATCGCCTTCCGCCAAACGCCAGCATGTCGTCGACACCGCGTATTCGCTGTTCAAGCGCGACGGCTTCCACGCCACCGGCATCGATCGCATTATCGCCGAGGCCGACATCGCCAAGATGACGATGTACCGCCACTTCCCGGCGAAGGACGATCTAATCGTCGCGGTGCTGGAGCACCGCGCGGCGCGTTTCGAACGCCAACTCGACCGGCTGGCCGCGTCGGCGGACACGGCGGAAGCGAAGATCTTCACGATACTGGACTGGCACGAACGCTGGTTTCGCGATCCGGATTTCCACGGCTGCCTGTTCGCGCACGCGCTCGCCGAGTTCGGCGATCCCGATCATCCGGTGTTCAAGGCAGCCAGCCGCCAGAAGAAGGGTTTGCGGGCGCGCCTGCGCGCCATCCTGGAAGAAGAGATGCCGCCGGAGCGGGCCGAGGGCGTCGCCACGGCGCTGCTGATGCTGATCGAGGGCGCGACGCTGATGGCCCAGATGGGGGAGGCTGATGCCGCCATCGCCAATGCGCGCAAGGCGGCTTCCGCCATCCTCGCCGGCGCGCGGGTCCCCCAATGAACGCGACGGTCGTTGGGCTCGCGCTGTCCGCGGCCATTTTGCATGCCAGCTGGAACGCCTTCCTACGGACCGGGGCCGACAGGCTGTGGACGGTCACAGTCATGAGCTTCTCGAGCACTGCCGCTGCTATTGTCCTGGCGCTCTTCCATCCGCTGCCGGCTGCGGCTGCCTGGCCCTATGTCGTGCTGTCGGCCGTCCTTCAGGTCGGCTACAGCGTGTTCCTGGTTGCCGCATACCGCTATGGCGAGCTCGGGCAGGTTTATCCGATCGTGCGCGGCAGCGTGCCGCTGCTGGTGGCGCTCGGCGGCTTCCTGCTGGCCGGCCAGCGGCTCGCCGCGCCGGAACTCATCGGCGTCGCGCTGGTCGCCTGCGGCATTATGGGTCTGTCAGTCGGGCGGGGCAGGGCCTCAGTGACATCGATCCTCTACGCGTTGGCCACCGGCGTCATCATCGCGGCCTATGCGACGGTCGACGCGATCGGCGTGCGCGTCGCCGGCGACAGCGCCGCCTACACCGCCTGGGTGCTGCTGATCTACGGTGCCCTGCTGCCGGCGGCTTTCGTCGGCCTGCGCGGCAGGCTCATTGTCGACCTGCGTGCGCCGGAAACACGCAAGGCCTTGAGCGGCGGCCGCTGGCCGGACAGATAGGCGCAGATCAGCTCGCCGAGCTGCTTCTGCAGCTCCGGCGCATCGAGCATGTTGCGGCGCGCCGCATTGTGGATCACGCCCTCGACGGCGGAGGAGAGCACGCGCGCCACGGTCTCGGTATTCTTCAGGCGCCGGCGGTATTGCGCGACGGCCGCCGCATAGTGCTCGAGATAGCGGGCCTGGAACGAGGCATGCGCGGCGCGCGAGCCGCGGTCGACCGGCGTCTCGTCGAGCAGCACCTGATGCAGCGTCGGGTGAATGCTGTGCGCGGCGATCATGCCGCGCACCAGCTCGCGCGCGAATTGCCTGAGCGGCTTCTCCTCAGCCGCGGCGTCGCGAATGACGGACAGCACATGGTCGAAGTGGCGGCGTCGGATGGCGTCGACCAGCGCAAGCTTGTCGGGGAAATATTGATAGAGCGACCCGATGCTCACGCCCGCGGTCTCGGCCACCTTGTTGGTGCTGAAGCCCGCCCAGCCGATCTCGCTTAGAACGCGGGCACCTGCTTCGATTATCGCCTCGACGGTGGCGACCGAGCGCGCCTGGCGCGGCTCCTTGCGCATGCGCGGGGCTGGCTTTGCAATGCGAGTAGACATCCCCAACCTGCCTCCCGAGAATATAAGCAGGATACTCACATTTGGCCTGAGAGCAATTCCAGGAAAAGTGCGAAGCGGTTTTCCGTCCGGAATTGCGACCAAGGAAGAACAGCAATTCCAGGAAAAGTGCGAAGCGGTTTTCCGTCCGGAATTGCGACCAACGAAGAACAGCACTTCCAGGATTGTGCGCAACGGTTTTCTCCCCGGAACTTGCGAGGAGCATGGAACGGGCGGCGTCCTCACGCCGTCTGCAGCGGAGCCTGAGCGGTATCAGGCTCTTCCAGCGGCAGTTTTGAATGTGAGCGGTAAGCTCGCTTTTTGCCGCGCAAGCTTTGCCCCTTCGCCGGTTCGGTTCTGCTCCGCCTTGACTTGTAAATCTTTCCGCTGGACAAGATGAGGTGCTTTGTTTGGTGTGCGTTGTCCATTATGAGCAATACGCTCACATTCTACGCTCTGCGCGGCATCAAGATGTCTGGATGATCCGGCGATAGAGAGCATCGGGAATTCTCGACGGCGCATTTTCACTTCGAAGGGCAAAGATTCTCTGTCGTTTTTTTCGCCGATGCCCTTGTCAACGCGTCTTGCGTAACCAAAATTCAATAACTGAATTCATTGTGTTGCTTCGCTGGCTAGATAGCCGCGAGTCAGATATGCATGAGCACGCCGGGTCACTCACGACCTTGGGCAAAACGCAAGGGGCATCGCATGGCAAAGACGACAACCAAGGCGCCGGCGGCGAAAGCGCCGGCAAAGAAAGCGGCACCGAAGGCTGCCGCGAAACCTGCAGCAGCGAAGAAGGCAGCGGCACCGAAGGCAGCCGCCAAGGCTCCGGCCAAGGCAGCGGCAAAGCCTGCGGCGAAGGCTGCGGCTAAGCCGGCCGCGAAGGCGGCAGCCA
>NZ_RZSF01000337.1:0-7189 GCF_004023325.1 Mesorhizobium sp. M1A.F.Ca.ET.072.01.1.1
GAGCTCGACCTGGTACATGGCGACGCCATCGAAACTTTCCCGCGTCGCGTTGAAGCGGCGGCAGGTCAAGCCGCCATCCTTGAGTTCCACCAGCTCGGTGATCGAGCCGCGCGAGCCGGTGCCGGCATTGGCCCATGGCACCGCCTGGCCGCCGAGCTCCTGGATGTCGGCGGAAGACACCGCATTGCCGATCGTCGTCTGGTCCGAGTCGTTGTCGCTGCTTGCCGGCACGGCGGGCGCGGACGGCGCGCTGGAGGTGATGATCGAGCGGTCAACCTCCGCCTTCTCGAGGCTGAAGCCGCCGGCGCCACAGGCCGCGAGCGGAAGCGCCAATGTCAGCAACGCAGCCTTGGCGCTGGCCGAAGCAATAACGCTCCATTGCCCGCTGTCAAAAGCTTGCGCGATACGCGACAATCGGCGAACTCCTCCCGCAACGTTAAAAATTTGGAAAACTATGAAGGAAAGCGAGTTAACAAGCGGTGACTTCGCCGAGGCTTTGGAGCCGTTCCGGCTGTTTGCCGAGTGGCTGGACGACGCCGTCAAGAGCGAGACCAACGACCCCAACGGCGTTGCGTTGGCAACCGTCGACGCCGACGGCATGCCGGATGTGCGGATGGTGCTGCTCAAGGGGTTCGACGAAAGGGGATTTGTCTTCTACACGAATTTCGAGAGCGCCAAGGGCCGCGAGATTCTTGGTAGCATGAAGGCGGCGATGTGCTTCCACTGGAAATCGCTGCGCCGCCAGGTGCGCGTGCGCGGGCCGGTGGAGATCGTCAGCGACGCTGAGGCCGACGCCTATTATGCGACGCGGCCGCGCGGCAGCCGCATCGGCGCCTGGGCCTCGAAACAGTCGCGGCCGCTGGAAAGCCGCTTCGCGCTGGAGAAGGCGGTGGCCGAGTACACGGCGCGCTACGCGATCGGCGAAATCCCCCGGCCGAAACACTGGTCGGGCTTCCGCATCCTGCCGCAGACGATCGAGTTCTGGCACGACCGCCCGTTCCGGCTGCATGACCGCATCGTGTTCTCGAGAAACGACGCCGGCGGCTGGGACAAGACGCGGCTCTACCCCTGAGGTCGCCGAGAGCGGAGATTTTCAGCCTTTCTTGCGGGTCATGAAGGCGGTCAACGCGGCGCGCGCCTCGTCGGACTTCAGCCGCTCGCGGAAATGCTCGCTCTCGAGCTTGATGCGGGCGACGAGTTCCTCGCGCGGCTCACGCATCAGATCGCGGGCAATCTTAAGCGCCTGCGGCGGCTTGGCGGCGATCTCGGCCGCCGCAGCCAGCACCGCGCCTTCCAGGGCGTCTTCCGCGACCACATCGTAGATCAGGCCGGCGGCCTTGGCGCGCTCAGCCGAAAAACCTTCGCCGAGACCGAGCAGCGCGAAGGCGCCCTGGCGGCCGAGGATCTGCGGCGCGAGCAGGCTGGAGCCGGCCTCTGGCACGAGGCCGAGGTCGACGAAGGGGGTGCGGAAGAGCGTGCGCGGCGTGGCGAAGGTCAGGTCGCAATGCAGATTGAGCGTGGTGCCGATGCCCACCGCTATGCCATCGACACCCGAGACCATCGGCTTCTCCGCCTTGGCCAGCGCCATCAGGAAATCCCACACCTCGTTGCCGCCCTCGCCGCCGGTGGCGATCACCAGGAAGTCCGCAAGGTCGTTGCCGGAAGAAAAGGCGCCGGGCACGCCGAGGAAGACATGGACGCGAACCGCCGGGTCGGCATCGCCTTCAGAAAGGGCGGCTGACATTTTCGCGTACATGGCACGGGTCAGCGCGTTCTTCTTCTCAGGCCGGTTCATACGGATGATCTGCACGGCGCCCCGGCGCTCGATGAGGATATGGTCGGTCACGATCGGTTCCTTCGGCTGACTGGCTGTTCAGGCGATCAGGGCCTTGCCGGCGGCGGCGAGGCTTTCGGCGCCGGCGATGACGCGCTCCTTGAGCACGCGCGTCTCGCCTAGGAGGTTTTCGGCAAAGAAGCGGCAGAGCGCAACGCGGCCGCGGTCGGCGAGGCCGCCTTGCGCCAGATAAGCGCCGCCGGCGGCGAGCGAGATCAGGCGCAGATAGGGCGTGGCGCCGGCCATCGCGGCATCGGCCTTGCCGTCGGCCATCAGCCTTTGCAAGAAGCGCGTCGCCTCGTCGAGATCGGCAAGCGCGCGATCGAGATTGTCGGCGGTGCTGCCAAAACCCTCGATGTTGGAGGTGCGCACCGCATCGGCCATCGCTTTCAATTCGCCGATATAGCGATGCACGTGCTCGCCGCCGCCGAGCGGCAGTTTTCGCGAGACGAGGTCGATCGCCTGGATGCCGTTGGTGCCTTCATAGATCGGCGCGATGCGGGCGTCGCGATAGAGCGCCGCCGCGCCCGTCTCCTCGATGAAGCCCATGCCGCCATGCACCTGGATCCCCAACGAAGCGACCTCGACGCCGACATCGGTCGAAAAGGCTTTTGCCAGCGGCGTCAAAAGATTGGCGCGGTCGCGCCAGTTGGCGGCGGCCTCGCCCTCGGCGACACGGGCACGGTCGATGGCGTGCGCGCAGGAATAGGCGATAGCACGCGCGATCTGCGTCAGCGCCTGCATGGTGAGAAGATTGCGCTGCACGTCCGGGTGACGGATGATCGGCGCCATGCCGGACCCTAAATAATCAGATGCCTTGCCCTGCCGGCGCTCATTGGCATAGGCGATCGCCTTCTGCGTGGCGGTTTCGGCCACCGCAACGCCCTGCATGCCGACGGCAAGGCGAGCGTTGTTCATCATCGTGAACATGCAGGCCAACCCTTTGTTTTCCTCGCCGACCAGCCAGCCGATGGCGCCGGGCGTCATGCCCGCAAAACCGTCGCCATAGATCATGGTGCAGGTCGGCGAGGCATGGATGCCGAGCTTGTGCTCGAGGCCGGAACAGAAGACGTCGTTGCGGGCGCCGAGCGAGCCGTCGTCATCGACCAGGAACTTCGGCACCAGGAAGAGCGAGATGCCGCGCGTGCCGGCGGGCGCGTCGGGCAGCCTCGCCAGCACCAGATGCACGATGTTGTCGGTGAAATCGTGCTCGCCATAGGTGATGAATATCTTCTGGCCGAAGATGCGGTAGGTGCCGTCGGCGGCAGGCTCGGCACGGGTGCGCAAAGCGGCGAGGTCCGAGCCCGCCTGCGGCTCGGTCAGGTTCATCGTGCCCATCCACTCGCCCGAGACGAGCTTGGCGAGGTATTTGGCCTTCAGCGCCTCGGAGGCGTGCTTGTCGAGCGCCTCGACCGCGCCCATGGTGAGCGTCGGGCCGATGCCGAAGGCCATCGCGGCGGAGTTCCACATTTCGAGCGCGGCGACGCCGAGCATGGTGGGCAGGCCCTGGCCGCCATATTCCTCCGGCCCGGACAGCGCGTTCCAGCCGCCTTCGATCCAGCGCCGGTAAAGCTCCTTCCAGCCCGGCGGCGTGGTAACGGCGGCATCCACAAGCACCGCGCCATGCTCGTCGCCGATCTTGTAGAGCGGCGCAACCTCCTCGCTGGCGAAGCGCCCGGCCTCGCCCAGGATCGCGTCGACCAGGTCCTCGCCGAGGTCGCCGAAGGTGCCGGCGTCCAGCGCCGGCTTCAGGCCGGCCACCTGCTTCAGTGTAAAGGCGATGTCCTCGACCGGTGCGCGATACATTGTGCCTGCTTCTCCTCCAGTGCGGCCAACCGTAGTCGCGTAGCCGAAGCGAGCCATCCATTCTTGGGGTTGGCCTGCGTCCTTCTTTTTACGTAAACGTCAAACACGCGAATTTTGCAAGCGTAGACTTCGTCATCCCCGGGCGGAGAGGTTCAGTCGCCGTTCCGGCGCTGAACAGCTCGCGGGTTGACAGCACTTCCTTAACCATAGCGGTTCAGGATCGTCCTCTGGTCAGTGGGACACCCTGATTGAAAAAGCCGGCGCGCCCTCTTCGCCGCCTGGCGCTTCTCGCGGCTGCGGTTGCGCTGGGCACGGCGGCAAAGGCCTCGGATTTCTCCGAGCCGTGGAAGAATGCCGACCGCGCGCTGGTGATCGACGCCTACGAATACAACTCCATCGACTGGGCTGAGCTTGCCACCGACAAGCGCATCGTCGGCTTCATCAACAAGGCGTCCGACGGGCTGCCGCCGCCCTATTTCTGCTTCGGCGGCGAGACAGAGGTGAAGCTCTGCAAGGCGCTGTGGAAGCGCCATGCGGTGACGCGCGAGCTTTTTCAGACACGCAAGGTGGTGGCGAAGGCGCTCGGCCTGAAGTGGGGCGCCTATCACCTCGCCCGCCCCGGCAATCCGGTCGAGCAAGCCAACAATTTCATCGATTTCGCCGAGCCGGCGCCGGACGATCTCATTGCCCTCGACATCGAGGGCATCGACCCCACGCAATGGATGTCGCTCGAGGACGCGGAAGAATTCGTGCGCCAGGTGCATCGCCGCCTCGGCCGCTTCCCGGTGCTCTACTCGAACGGCAAGACCGCCCAGTACATCGCCGACAACCGTTACACCTACCGGCTGTTGTCGCGGCTGCCGCTCTGGTATGCGCGCTACAAGCCGGACATCGACGTGCATTTCCCGATGGGCAACTGGCAGGGTTACGCGCTCTGGCAGTTCGCGGCAAAGGCGAATTGCAGCCGCTTCAGCTGCCCCTATCGCGTGCCGGGCACGCCCAACGACATCGACGTCAGCGTCGCGCCGATGAAAGCCGATGAGTTGCGCCAGCAATGGGCCTTTGGCGGCCTGATCGACGTGCCGGCGGATTACCTCGCCTCGATCCCGGTGCCGATCCCGCGCGAAGCGGGCCTCGCCGGCAAGGTCACCATCACCTATGCCGATGTGGCGACGCCGCCGACCACCGAGGAAATGGTCGCGGTGCTTGGCGCGCGCTGGGAAAAATTCCGCGACGGATTCCGCATGCCGGTGGTCAAGACCGTGCCGCAGCGCCCGAGCTTCGGCATCGTGCAATATGTCGCCTGGAAACGGGCCGGACAGCGCACGCCCGAACAGCTCGACGCCGCCTTCGCGGCCGCCGATCCGGTCAGCACCGCATCGACGACGCTCGACCACCGCAGGCAGTAGTCAACGGCAGCGTCAACGATGATTGCCCAGGCTGGCATACATGCCGGTGGTGCGGAACTGTGTGGGCGTGATGCCGTAGCAGCGGCGAAACACCTTGGAAAAGTAGTTGGGGTCGTCGAAACCGCACAGAACAGCGACTTCCTTGACCGGCAGGAAATCGGCCTTGGTCAGCAGCTTGGCGGCGCGCTGCAGCCGCTGCTGCAGGACGAATTCGGCCGGCGGCAATCCTTCGCTCTCGGCGAAGCAGCGCGAGAAATGGGCCCGGCTGAGGCCGCTGATTTCAACCAGCTCCGCCACCGGCAGCGGCTTGTCGAGATTGGCGTTGATGTGATCGATGACCGGCTGCATGGCGCTCTGCTTTTCGGCGAAGGCGTGCGAGCCGAAGACATCGTCGTAAAGCGCCATCGCCGCCTCATAGGCGATCGCCGACGCCGCGCCCGGCGAGGCGGCGCCCTTGATGAGCCGCAGGCTGCAATCGGCAAGGTGATCGATGGTCGCCGGCTGCAGCCGGAACACGGGACCTGAGACGCTGAGGATCGACTTGTGGACGCGCAGCGCCTCCTCGCCGTTCATCGATATCCAGAAATATTCCCAGCGGTCGCCCTTGGCCAGCCAGTAGCGATGGTTGTGCGGCACCAGCACCAGCAGCGTATCGTTCGCCTGCAGGCGGTAACTGCGGCTTTCGTAGCGCAATTGCCCGGTGCCGCTGATCGTATGCTGGAGCACGGTGAACGGGGTCTGGCCGCGCTTTCGCCCGTCCCAGTCGTAAGTCTCGTCCTCGCGCACCTCGTAGCCGGTGCTGGTCGGCATGGCATGCAGGCGCTGGCGCCCGCGCGGCAGCGAAATCGTGCGCATCAGCTTTCCATTGGCGATCAGATCCTGCAGCACAAAATTACCCTCGAAAGCATAATCCTTCTCTGGCCGCGCCGGCGAATAAGCGCATAATCCGGCTCACTCAAGAACGGGAAAGACCCGCGGTCGAGGAGCGGGCGGGAGGAGAAAGAGCCGGATTTCGGGCTCCACATGGCGAGCGCGCCTGCCGGCGCGCGGCCATATCCTCCCTTGCTGCTCCTTGCCTAACATTCGATTGGATCGAGGTGAAGGTGATGAGCTTCAAAATCGCTATTATTGGCGCCGGCAGCGTCGGCTTCACCAAGAAGCTGTTCACCGACATTCTCTGCGTGCCCGAATTCAAGGACATCGAATTCGCGCTGACCGACATCAGCGAGCACAATCTCGGGATGATCCAGGCGATTCTCGATCGGATCGTGGAAGCAAACGGGCTGCCCACCAAAGTGACGGCGACGACCGACCGCCGCAAGGCGCTTGAAGGCGCGCGCTACATCATCAGCTGCGTGCGCGTCGGCGGCCTCGAAGCCTATGCCGACGACATCCGCATCCCGCTGAAATACGGCATCGACCAATGCGTCGGCGACACGATCTGCGCCGGCGGCATCCTCTACGGCCAGCGCAACATCCCGGTGATCCTCGACTTTTGCAAGGACATCCGCGAGGTCGCCGAGACCGACGCCAAGTTCCTGAACTACGCCAACCCGATGGCGATGAACACCTGGGCCGCGATCGAATACGGCAAGGTCGACACGGTCGGGCTCTGCCACGGCGTGCAGCACGGCGCCGAACAGATCGCCGAGGTGCTCGGCGCGAAGTCGCCCAGGGAGCTCGACTATGTCTGCTCCGGCATCAACCACCAGACCTGGTTCATCGAGCTCAGGCTGAACGGCCGCGCGATCGGCAAGGACGAGCTGGTCGCCGCCTTCGAAGCGCATCCGGTCTATTCGAAGCAGGAGAAGCTGCGCATCGACGTGCTGAAGCGCTTCGGCGTCTATTCGACCGAAAGCAACGGGCATCTGTCCGAATACCTGCCCTGGTACCGCAAGCGCCCCGACGAGATCACACGCTGGATCGACATGTCGGACTGGATCCATGGCGAGACCGGCGGTTATCTCCGCTACTCGACCGAGACCCGCAATTGGTTCGAGACCGAGTATCCACAGTTCCTCGAAGCGGCTTCGAAGCCGATCGACCCGGCGAGGCGCTCCAACGAGCATGCCAGCCACATCCTCGAGGCGCTGGAAACCAACCGCGTCTATCGCGGCCATTTCAACGTCAAGAACAACGG
>NZ_RZSF01000338.1:0-7148 GCF_004023325.1 Mesorhizobium sp. M1A.F.Ca.ET.072.01.1.1
GTTCCATAAAGCTCCAACATGCTAGCCGCCCTGCATGGGCGAGAGGATTTCGATCCGGTCGCCGTCGCTCAACTGGAACTCCGTGCGGTTGGCTTTGTGCACGAGGTCGCCGTTGACGGCGGTGGCGAGCCAATCGCCCTCATAGTCGAGCGCGGCAAGCAACTCGGCCAGCGTGGTGGCGGCAATCTCACGCGCCTCGCCGTTGACCATCAGTTTCATGAGCATGCTCCTTGGTTCTGTCTTGACTGAAAACCAGGCCGGCAGCCTGGCGCGCCATGGCGGGGGCGAGGAGAAAACCGTGACGATAAAGACCGTTGATCGCGATGATCTCACCGTCTGTTTCGACGCGTGGCAAATTGTCGGGAAATGCCGGACGGACACCCACACCGGTTTCAACGATCTCGGCCTCACCAAAGGCCGGATGGAGGGCATGGGCGGCGCCCAGCAGCTCCATCATGGAACGCGCCGTCACCGGTCCGGCGCTCTGGCTTTCAATCATCGTCGCTCCGATCATGAAACGGTGATCGGTGCGCGGCACGGCATAAAGCGGAAAGCGTGGATGAAGCAAACGGACCGGCCGCGACAGCGAGACATCAGGCGTGCGAAGGATCAGCATTTCGCCGCGAACACCGCGCAGCCTGTCATCGGCCGCTGCCATTCCCATGCAGTCTATCTGACGGGCGAAACCCGAAACAGGCCGGGCGTCGCAGCCGAAGTGGAATTTGACACCCATGGTCGCAAGGTTGTCATGAAGTGCCGCCATCGCCTGGCGTGGGTCGAGGTGAGCCTCGTTGGGGAAGAGCAATCCACGCCGGAAGCGGCCGGCGAGGTCGGGTTCCAGGAGCGCAATTTCGTTTTCATCGACGCGCCTATGCCCTGACGTGCGACTGGCGAACCGGTCAAGCTCACCGGCATCACGCGGCGCGGCCACGACCAATGTCCCGGCCCGTGTCACCTGACCCGACAGCACCGCATCCCACCAGTCGGCAGCGTCGCGTCCGAGATCCAGCACCGGCTGCTCCGCGCTTTCGCGCTCGCACCATGGCGCCAGCATGCCGCCGGCGAACCACGACGCGTTGCCGCCAAGGCCATGCCGCATCTCGGCGACTGTGACCGTCGCGCCGCGGGCGGCGAGTTCGAAAGCGACGGTGAGGCCGGCAACGCCGGCCCCTTTGACGAGCACCCTCATGATGGTTTGGGAGCCTCCGGCACGACCGGTACGCCAGTCTCGTCCGCCGGCATGTAGAGATCGCCGCCCTCCCGGTATTTTGCCGCCATTGCCGCCATGCCTTCCTTCTGAGCCTCGGCACGGATGTCGTGGGAAATGCGCATGGAGCAGAATTTCGGCCCGCACATCGAACAGAAATGTGCCAGCTTGTGCGCCTCCTTGGGCAAGGTCTGGTCGTGGAAGGACCGTGCGGTTTCGGGGTCGAGCGACAGGTTGAACTGGTCCTCCCAGCGGAACTCGAAGCGCGCGCGCGAAAGGGCATCATCCCTGGTTTTCGCTGCCGGATGGCCCTTCGCCAGATCGGCTGCATGGGCGGCTATCTTGTAAGTGATCACCCCAATCTTGACGTCGTTGCGGTCGGGAAGGCCGAGATGCTCTTTCGGCGTGACGTAGCAAAGCATTGCGGTGCCGAACCAGCCTATCATGGCGGCACCTATCCCTGAGGTGATGTGGTCATAGCCCGGCGCGATGTCGGTCGTCAGCGGCCCCAACGTGTAGAACGGCGCCTCACCGCACACTGCGAGCTGCTTGTCCATGTTCTGCCTGATCTTGTGCATGGGGACATGGCCCGGGCCTTCGATCATCACCTGGCAGTCCTTTGCCCAGGCAATCTTGGTGAGTTCTCCAAGTGTTTCCAGTTCGGCGAATTGCGCCGCGTCGTTCGCATCGGCGATTGAACCGGGACGAAGGCCGTCGCCGAGCGAGAAGGAAACGTCATAGGCTCTGGCGATGTCGCAGATCTCCTCGAAATGCTCGTAGAGGAAGCTCTCCCGGTGATGGTGCAGGCACCATTTGGCCATGATCGAGCCGCCGCGCGAGACGATGCCCGTGACCCGGTCGACGGTCAGCGGTATGTAGTGCAGCCGCACGCCGGCGTGGATGGTGAAATAGTCGACGCCTTGCTCGGCCTGCTCGATCAGCGTGTCGCGATAGACCTCCCAGTTGAGGTCCTCGGCGATGCCGCCGACCTTTTCGAGCGCCTGATAGAGCGGCACCGTGCCGATCGGCACCGGTGCATTGCGCACGATCCAGTCGCGGATGTTGTGGATGTTGCGGCCGGTCGACAGGTCCATCACCGTATCGGCGCCCCAGCGGATCGCCCACACCATCTTTTCGACCTCTTCGGCCATCGACGATGTGACAGCCGAGTTACCGATGTTGGCGTTGATCTTCACCAGGAAATTTCGCCCGATGATCATCGGTTCGCTCTCGGGATGATTGATGTTGGCGGGAATGATTGCGCGTCCGCGCGCCACCTCGTCGCGCACGAATTCGGGTGTGACGAAATCTGGGATCGCCGCGCCGAAGGCTTCGCCGTCGCGTTGCAGCTTGCCGCGCATCACCTCGCGGCCGAGATTCTCGCGGATGGCTACGAACTCCATTTCTGGCGTGATGATGCCGGCGCGCGCATAGGCAAGTTGGGTCACCGCCTTGCCCTGCTTGGCCTTGAGCGGCCGATTGCGTATCGGAAATTCCGGTGTCAGGCGCTCGCCGGTGGCGAATCCATTGTCTTCCGGCCGGACGTGGCGGCCGTCATAGGCTTCGACATCGCAACGCGCCGTGACCCATTCGTGGCGAAGCCGGGCAAGGCCTTTTTCGATGCTGGTTTGGACTGATGGATCGGTGTAGGGGCCGGACGGATCGTAGACGGTGACGGGCGGTTCGCCGGCCGTCGGATGGACGGAAATCTCGCGCATCGGCACCCTGATCTGCGGGTAGAGGACGCCGGGCTTGTGGATTTTCCGCGAGGCGGGCAGTGGTCCCGTCGACACGGCGGGGGTGAGGGCATTCATCGTGAGGCTCCTTTGCTCATGCATTGGAGACCCAGTTCTGTGCCGGAAGGATGAAAAGACGCTTCTGTAGACCTGCTGCAGCAGGACCTCGGGCGTAAACTCCCGCAAAGCGCTTGCACCGTCCCTACGCCAGTATGAACTGGATCAGGTTCAACGGGTCACTGCGCCGCGAAAGCCAGCAGTATCTCAGCCCCTTACCGGGACTCCCCTGGTGAATGCCTCAAGTTGAATGGGCCGGTGCTGCTTTGTCAAGCGCCTTCGGGCGCCTTCGGGCGCCTTCGGCCGGTGGCGACGTCCGGCGGCCGGCCGAGCGGAGAGCTCGCGCATGCATCGGGGACAAGTCACGCCCCGTAGACCAGGGCTGGAATGGCCAAAGTCTCATTCGCTTCGTGAAGGATGGAAAAACTGTATCGGCCATGTGCGTCGAGATCGACCGAGTAGCTCAGGCGGTCACGGATGTGGTTATCCTGGTCGAAGGCGACGATTTGCGGCTTCAGCGAGGTGATTTGCACCACGTCCAGGTAGATGGAGTTGCAGATATGATCTGGTCGTCGGGCTGGCAGGTGCAAGCGGCCGCTCTATTCAGGATGCGGCATCGGCGGCGTTCCCGATACCAATGATATCTTGCGGGCAACTTATGCAATCACCGGCTTCGTAAAACCCGACGGCGGCGGCCGTGTCCTGGCGCTGAGGATGTGCCGCTGTTCCAGCAGAGAAATCGCGTGGGCGCGGAGTTTTCGCTCTGCGAGGAAGAGTTGACGCAATCGTTTAGCTTGCTTGCAGTTCGTAGAGACCCGCCTTTGAAAGCAACTAAGCTATTGCATTGATATGTTGGTGCGCGATCGATCGCTACATAGCCGGCCGCCATTATCCGAGTATTGATCCGCCGGTGTTCGTGTTGCCGTATATGGCAATCCCTGCGAGATCGTCGCGGCCGGATCGGCCGCACCCTCTAGTCATAAAAGGGGAAGCGACCGAGAATTCCGCTGCCGAAAACTTCTCTGGCTTGGCTATGCATGCGGTAGATGAGATCGCCGCCTACCGCGACCTGGTCGAGGAAGGCATCGACGCCCAGTTCGGACAGCCTGGTTATCGCAATGCGTTAGCGGCTCAGACTTGCGGTCTCGAGAGCGGCCTTTGGGGGTCACCTCTTTTTTGTTTCAGAGGTTGGAAGACGGCTGCTCGTTACCCAATAGAAATGGCGACTACGGAACGCGATCGATCGCGGCCATCAGGAAACACCTGTCTTCGGCTCAACCTCGACATGGCGTCCGATCGACCGCAGATATACAGCTATCTCGTCCATGAGATGATCGCGTTCGCCGTAGATCTCAGCAATCCTGCGCAGCTGTGGCTCGACGGACCTCCGTTGCGCCGGCGTCAAATCAGCATCGCCAAAGACATATCCCAAGTTGCCAATCGCGCAAATGTTGCAGCCGGCCTCCACAACTGCTTGCACGAATGCCGGAATGTCTTTTTCTTGCATAGTCTTCATGTCGAACCTCTCGTGAATGGCGTGCTTGCGCGCCCATGCTGCCTTTTCAGCGTGTCCTCTGGGCGGCGCAAGCCTTGAGCGTAATTGTGCCGGGCAACCTCGACTATCCCGTCTGCCACGCTCTTTAGAGTCGGTGGGGTCTGGTGATTGCAGGCTGGGCCACTCAAAAGCCTGCAAGAAGAAAGTCATGGCGACCATTGCTCAAGATCGCGAGGGTGCGTGCAAGACCTTCCGTTGGCAGTCATGCACGCTCACCCAGCAACTGGGTATTGAGCAACTGGGTCTCACGTCGCGGGTCTCGTGTGCTTCACAGCCGAAAATAAGGTACCACCGTGGCTATTCTCAAGTGCAGGCTACCTCTTCAGGACACGGCGGAGTGCCTTCCGACGCACCCCTGGTGCAACGTGCGACCTAACGAGACACATCTCGTTCGCGTTCCCTCGACCTTTCTTCGTATTGCTGCTTGCCCTGCGATTTCAGGCCCTCTGCTAGCTTCTCGGCCGCTCTTTGGCCTGCAATGTCACTATTCAAGATCATATCCGACATCCCTGGATGGTCATAACCGTAATGCGCATGCAGTTTCCCTCACGAGCAGCGCCTATCCGTCGATTAGTTCGTCTTCCGGAACCCGAAGCCCTTTTTATCCGGCGTACCTATCCACCATTCAACCGGTATACCTTTCCCAACTTTGGCGGACCATTTACCTCAGGCATGATCATCTCGCGTGACATTTTTTTTTGGCGCCATCATCGCACGTGGCATTTTCTAAAAACCAAGACGTGTCAATTTGTAAAATCAAGGATGCGGCCGCGCCCGTTGCGAGGATTTGCAGGTAGCTCTTCAGCCCCAACACGATGTGTGAGGCGGCGGTGGAAAAGGCAACCGACGGCGTCGACGCGTCCTTTGATGATCGCAAGCGATATGCTTCGTCGCGAGCCCAGATTGCGGTCTCGGGCACAAGGCGAGATCACAGTTCTGCGATCTGTGGTAACGCGAGCCCGCAAAGCGCCGCTGCGGCCACCGCTTTTGGAATCTGGACGAGATTCGTCGTCGTCTGAGATCAGTTGATCGAGCAGTTCGCGCGCGCGGGACGCGCTTGCGGTGCAGTCTCTCCCGCGAGCTCGCCCGTGACCTTCTCATCGACGACATCCGAGAGCTGCGCGGACGGCCCTATGACCTCGTCGCTGTCGCCGGCGGCTGGAAGCACCTGACACGGCCGGCCTATGCCGATGCCATCCGCGCCTGCGGAAGCAGCGGGCGTGCCGTGGACCTGACGTGGTCGGACGTGCTGATGCTGATGTGCATCGGCACTTCCAGCCGATTACCCGCGCCGAATTGTCGTCGGTTTTCGGGAAGTAATCAGTCGCGACCTGATCGGCCATCTGCGGCACCGGCCTGATCGCGTCGAACCCGCGCAGTCCGACGCCCGGCGCTCCCTACACCTATGTGACGACAAAAGCGTCCTGCTCGAGTTCGGCCTCGACACGCTTCGCGATCTCCCGGACTGCGAGGCGCTCGAGGATGCCGGGCTGCTGAGCAGAGATGAGCTGCTTGCTGGTGAAATTATGCCAGAGTTGGCTAGTGGCCATGAGGATGCGGGTTTGGATACGGAGGAATAGCTTGGCGCTGCAGACGCTGTGGCCACCGGGCTTGCGAGTGCTTCCAGCTTTCCATAGCGAATCTAGCGCGCCCAAGGGCGTCCGAAATTTGTAGGCAAATTTCGGACATGGACACGGTCAGCGACGTCAAGCAGGCAGCGGTATGCGGCCTCTGCACCGCTGTCGCCCAAAAATTCGTGGCCATGGGCAAGCCCCACTTGAGACCCCCAGAGAGAACGCTCGTGAGCGATGGAAACGGTTTTGGTCCAAAGCTTGATACAGATGGCCTGCAGATGGGTGTAGGGTTTCAAAGCGCTCGAAGACGCGCCTTCGCAGAGTTAAAAGTCCGCGACGAACTCGTGTGTCGTTTGTCGCCAACTGCAAATTCGATAGTTAGCGCAATTATACTGCGCCGAGTCTGCCATCTCGAGCCCCAAGGGTTTGTGAGGCCTCTCGGCTCACCACCGCCTTTGCTAACCGCCGTGATTCCAAAGACGCGTGCCTTTACGGAGGGGGTCAAACGGCCTATATTATTCTTTATAAGGAGAAGAATAATGGGCACACTTGCTCGCATCTACACCCCCGCAGAGGCAGCCGCCGTCAGCGGGATAGGAATCAAGGCCGTGCACAATGCGATCGACAAACGCATTGTCGATACTGTGCCAAGCACTGCTCGGCGCATCGGTGGGGTCGTCCGACGGGCATTGACCGGCGAGGATTTGCTGCGGCTCAAGCTTTGGTATGGCGTGGGTGCGACATTGCCCGCTGATCGTCGCTACCGCCTGTTCGAGGAAATCAAAGCTGCCCCAAGGGCCAAGACCGTAAGGGCCGACGACCTGCTGATCGTCGACGTCGCCGAGGCACGTAAACAGCTCAAAGCGCGCATCGTGGATCTTGATGAAGCGGAGGCCGCCATCGGCCGCGTTAAAGGGGTGATGGGCGGAGAGCCTGTCTTCAAAGGAACCCGCATCCCTGTTCGTATGATCACGACGATGCTAGCGCAGGGCGCAGATGAAGCGGAGGTTCTGGAGGGA
>NZ_RZSF01000339.1:0-6994 GCF_004023325.1 Mesorhizobium sp. M1A.F.Ca.ET.072.01.1.1
TTTCCAACGTCATGAGCAACGTGCCGGCGGTGCTGGCGTTGAGGCCGTTCATCCCGGGGCTCGAAAACCCCCACCGCGCGTGGCTGGTCGTGGCGATGAGCTCGACGCTCGCCGGCAATTTCACGCTGCTCGGCTCGGTCGCCAACCTCATCGTCGCTGAGCAGGCAAGAGCGGCCGGCAAGGAGCTGTCCTTCGCAGCTTTCTTCAAGGTCGGTTTGCCGCTGACGCTGTTGACGCTGGTCTTCGGCACGGCGTGGCTGGCGCTCACTTCGTAGCCGTTGGACGCCTTTACGTTGGGGCGATCGCGTCGGCGCGGGCGATCACGCCGGAAAACGCCAAGCAACTGGCGGGGAGAATAGGGCAGGGTTCTCCTGAGAGGTGAGTGCGACAAGGCCCCATGGAGCCTTGTTTTTGTTTTCAGGCCCGGTTAAGCCGCCGCGCAATCAACCGAAGGACGACACAAGTGAGCGAACCGACCGTGGCCGAAGCGACCGAAAGCATCTATGCCTCGATCCGCGCGGACAACGCCGACATCGATGCGCATATCGCGACGCTCAAGGCGGCGATGGCGCGGGAAGGGCTGAAACAGGCGGTGTTCGAGCCGGCCAAGCTGGCGCACAACAACCGCGCGGGCCGCAAGCTGATGCAGGCCTATTTCCGCCAGCGCGGCGTGACCGTGACGTTTTCGAGCTAGGGGCCGCGCGCCGACCGGGCGCCTCTGTTGCGACGAGGCTTCGCAAGAGGCCTTTTTGGGGCGTCGCGGCACCGCGCGGCTGCCTAAGGGCAATCGCATATGGCGCGCCCTGTGTGATCGGCTGCCCGAGTTGGCTTCGCTCATGTCGGGTACGCGCGGCCAGCCCCTGCCTGTTCAGGTCAATCGCACGCCGCCACGATCTTCAGCATCTGCGCACGCGAAGGTCTGGGCAAATTCCCGATCCTTCGAACGGCGGCGTAGAACCTTGGATAGTCGCCGGAGCACAAGTCGAACAGGCGAAGAAACGCCGGAACCTGTTCACCATAGACGGCAGTCGCGGCGAGCTTTGCGTTGTTGATCGGGCTATCGAACCAGGCGTCATAGCCCCGGTATCCGGCCCAGCGCGTATCGCGCATGCGCCGGTAGCGCATCCGCAGCCTGTCGATCGCGGCTGCTTTGGCAGCGGCCATCTGCTGCGGGCTACGCGGACTTCCATAGACTTGCCGCAACTCGTCCCGGGTTTTCGCTATCAGGCCGAGAAAATCGGCGCTGCGCTTGCGATTGGCTTCGTAGCGGCGCAATCCCGCGCGATTGCCGGTGGCGCGGAGCCATTTCCTGACGCCGGTGGTTTCGACCGAAACCGCGAAAGCCTCGTTGAACGCGGAGTCGCCGTTCACATAGATTTTCTGATGCGCCAGCTCATGGAAGATCAGGCTTGCGAGATAGGTGTCGTCCTGACGCAGCATGGTGCTGAGCAGCGGATCGCTGAACCATCCGAGCGTCGAATATGCGGTGACTCCCGAGACGTAAACGTCCAGCCCTTGTCGCTGCAGTTCGGCAGCGCTCTCAGCCGCCGATTTCCGGGAAAAGTAACCCCGGTACGGAACGCAGCCGAAGACCGGAAAGCACCATGTTACGGGCGTGAGCGAGAATTGCGGCGCGGCAAAAACCGCCAAGGTCACAGCGTCCCGGCCGATGTCGACATAGCTGCTGTAACTGCTGTTTTCGGGCAGCGCCAGTTCATCCGTGGCAAAGCGGCGTATGGCGCTCGCCGACGTCAGCTTGACGCGCAATGCCTCCGGCGTTGCGGGGTCGCGGATCAGCTTGCCGACATTCTTGCGCGCCGCCATGATCTCAACATGGCCCTCCAGCGACTGCGCGTAGTAGGAAATGCTGGTGCACCCGGCCACGCCGGCCGCCAGGATCGCCGCGGCAAGCAATCGAAAAACGCGCCTCACAGCCTGCCCACCGCCTGTTTGTCTCCCCGTGGAGCACGTGTCCCCATTTGACCCCGAGTCTCAAACAGGCCCGCCGATCTTCGTCAAGACCTGGTGGGACGTCACGGGTCGGACTTTGGCAGGATCGGCAACGCCTCAGAGCTGACATCGGTGCTGACCAGGTCCATGCCGTTCACAAGATGCAACGCATCAATCGTCGGCGGCATTCAAGCTTGGAGCACGATGCAGGTATCGAGTCCTGATGCGAAGATGCCAGCCCTTGCCCTCGCCACGACGACAGATAGGGCGTATAGTTGAAGACCGCCGGCTCGGACCTGACACGCCGGCGCATTGAGAGCGGGAGACGTCGCTTCAACTAGGGCGCACTTCCAACTCGGGGGTTGTTCCACGCGCTCTCATCATTGCCCGCCGCGTCCGGCTTCTGCTTTGCGCGATCGCGGTCGCTATTCGCATTTACTCACTGAAGGAGAACTGAGCTTTTCACTGGAGGAGAAGTGATCATGCATTACCTTCCCAGACGTGAATTCATGGTTCGAGGAGGGGCAACCCTCGTGGCGCTGGCGTCCTTTCAATCGCGGATTGCCTATGCTTTTCCAACCCGGGCCGGCGAGGAAGTCATCAAATGGCTCGATCAGCTGCCGCCAAACCCGGTTCCGCAAGTCATCAAAAATCAGTTGGTGTGGGAGGATCTCGATTCCTGGGTGACGCCCAACGACAAGTTCTTCTCAATCGCGCATTTCGACCGGCCGGTCATCGACGAAAGCACGTGGAAGCTCGAAATTGGCGGGTCCGTCAAAAAGCCGACTGCCCTGACGCTCGCCGACATCAAGGCTCGACCACGCCAGGAAGTCACGTTCACGGTCGAATGTTCGGGCAATACTGGCCTGCCGTTCTTCAATGGCGGGATTGGCAATGCTCGCTGGGCGGGCACGCCGCTCGCCCCGATCCTTATGGAGGTCGGCGTCCTCGACAGTGGCATCGAGATTGTCTTCTGGGGCGCCGATAAAGGTGAAATCAAGCGAGCCGACGACGTCAAGTTTACGCAGAACTTTGCGCGCAGCATGTCGCTCGCCGACGCCTTGGACCCCAAAAATATCCTCTGCTACGAGATGAACGGCACTGCCTTGCCTGCCGATAACGGGTTCCCGCTGCGGCTGATAGCGCCGGGCTGGTACGGGATCGCGAACGTGAAATGGCTCAAGCGTATCGAAGTCAGGGACCAACGCTTCGTGAACCAGTTCATGGGACGCGATTATGTCACGCTGCGCGAGGAGGAGCACAACGGAGAGACGGTATGGATGGAAACCTCTGTCGGGAGGGCGCGCCTGAAGTCTGCGCCGGCCCGGGTCACTCATATCGGCAATGATTACAGGATCGTCGGGGCGGCCTGGGGCGCGCCGATCGAGCGGGTCGAGGTGAAGATCGATGACGGCCCATGGATGCCGGCGACCATCGATGAAACCGAAAAGGCGGACTTCGCTTGGAAGATATGGTCCGTCGACTGGCCCAAGCCCTCCGCCGGGGAGCACACAGTCACCTCGCGCGCCGTTAGTACCGGAGGGCAGGTCCAACCCGCAATGGACGATCCCATCATTGCCAAGAAGCATACCTACTGGGAAAGCAACGGTCAGGTGACGCGACGCATCGGCATTCACTGACCGGCGGGAAGTCTATAAAACCCTCTCACATTGATGTGACCCCATGCTTTTGGCATGGGGTCATGACGTCGATCGGGCCGGCTGTGACGGTGGCGACCCACGCGGGAGAACGCCTCTGCCGGCGGGTTGAGCCGCCTTATGGCATCATCCTGGCCTGATGGGCGCTCATCGGAGCCATGTTCAGGTTGAGATGGGCCATGATCCAGACCGAGCCGATCACGACCAGCGCGACGATCAGCACGCCGAAGGCGAGCGCGAGCACGTTGTTGGTGTTGTCGGGCCCGGTGGTCAGGTGCAGGAAGAAGACCAGATGCACGCCCATCTGCGCGATCGCCAGCACCACCAGGGCCGAGATCACCGCCGGCTGGTAGATCAGGCCGGTCTGCGCGGCGAGGAAAGAGGCGATGGTCAGCAGGATCGCCAGGCCGAAGCCGAGCAGGTAGCCGGACAGCCCTCCCGCCAGCTCATGCTCGGTGATGCGCTCCTCGCCCGGCGCCGAATCGCGGCGGTCGAGTTCCTCGTCGGTCCGGCTGTCGATGTCGCTCATGGCGACGCTCCCAAGAGATAGACCAGGGTGAAGATAGCGACCCAGATAATGTCGAGCGCGTGCCAGAACAGGCCGAAGCAGTGGAGCCGGCGCAGTATTTCCGGCCGGAAGCCCTTCACCCAGAGCTGAGCCATCATGGTACCGAGCCAGAGCAGGCCGAGCCCGACATGGGTGCCGTGGCAGCCGACAAGCGCGAAGAAGGCTGACAGGAAGGCGCTGCGCGAAGGGCCTGCCTGCTCGCTCGCCATCACCGCGAATTCCTGCACCTCGAGGAACAGGAAGGCAGCGCCGAGCAGGCCGGTGACCAGAAGCCAGAACTGGGTGGCGGCCATCGACCGGCGCTGCGTCGCGAGCGTCGCCAGCCCCCCTGTGAAGCTCGATGTGAGCAGCAGCCCCGTTTGCGCCGCAACGCGCGGCAGCTCGAACAGCTCCTTACCGGATGGCCCGCCGGCGGTCGCCGTCGACAGGACCGCATAAGCGGCGAAGAAAGCCGAGAACATGATGATGTCGGACAGGAGGAAGATCCAGAAGCCGTAGGCCACGGTGACGAACTTCGAGGCCGGGCCGCCCTGGCCGTGGCCGGTCGCCGAGAGCAGGCCATGGCCGTGTCCCGCATGGCCGTGACCCCCATGACCGTGTCCCCCATGGCCATGCCCGCCTGACCGTCCAACCCGGTAGGGATCGCGCGCCGCGCTGCCGGCCGTGATGTCGCTCATGCCACGCGCTCCCGTCTGCGCAGCCAGGCAAGCTGTGCGGCCCTGCCGTCGCGGTCGATGCGCTCGACTTCCTCCGCGGAGACCTCGTAGTCGCCGTGCCCTCGCCAGGCGAAGACGACGAAAGTGATATAGGCGCCGATGAAGCCTACGATCGCCAGCCACCAGATGTGCCAGATCAGGGCGAAGCCGATCAGCGTGCTGAAGAAGGCGGTGACGAAGCCGGTCGGGCTGTTGCGCGGCATTTCGATCGGCTCATAGCTTTCGTCCTCGCCGGGCCTTTGCTCCTCCATCGCCCGCTGCTTGATGGCCCAGTAGGGTTCCTCGTTCTCGACATGCGGCAGCCGCGCGTAGTTGAAGAAGGGCGGCGGGGAGGATGTCGACCATTCCAGCGAGCGGCCGTCCCAGGGGTCGCCCGTCTCGTCGCGCAATTCGTCGCGATGCCTGATCGAGACGACGAGCTGCGCGACCTGGCAGGCGGCGCCGACGATCATCACCGCAATGCCGAAGGCCGCCACGATCAGCCACGGCGTCCACAGGTCCATGTCGATATGCTGGAGGCGGCGCGTCATGCCGAGCAGGCCGACGATATAGAGCGGCACGAAGACCAGCACGTAGCCGGCAAGCGTGAACCAGAACGCGGCCTTGCCCCAGCCCTCATGCAGCCGGAAGCCGAAGGCTTTCGGGAACCAGTAGGTGAAGCCGGCGAAGGCGGCGAACAGCACGCCCGAGATGATCACATTGTGGAAATGCGCCACCAGGAAGAGCGAATTGTGCAGCATGAAGTCGGCCGGCGGAACGGCGAGCAGCACGCCGGTCATGCCGCCGATGATGAAGGTGGTGACGAAGCCCAGCGCCCACAGCATCGGCGTGTCGAAGCGCACGCGCCCGCCATACATGGTGAAGAGCCAGTTGTAGATCTTGACCCCGGTGCCGACCGCGATGACCGAGGTGGCGATGCCGAAGGCGGCATTGACGTCGGCCCCGGCGCCCATGGTGAAGAAGTGGTGCAGCCAGACCATGAAGGAGACGATGCAGATGAACAGCGTCGCGGCGACCATCGACCGGTAGCCGAACAGCGGCTTCGATGAAAAGGTGGAGAAGATCTCGGAATAGATGCCGAAGGCGGGCAGCACCAGGATGTAGACCTCCGGATGGCCCCACGCCCAGATGAGGTTCATGAACATCATCTGGTTGCCGCCGGCTCCGTTAGTGAAGAAATGGAAGCCGAGGTAGCGGTCGAGCGTCAGCATGGCGAGCGTGGCGGTGAGGATCGGGAAGGCCGCGACGATCAGCAGGTTGGAGGCGAGCGATGTCCAGCAGAACATCGGCATGCGCAGATAGCCCATGCCAGGCGCGCGCATCTTGAGGATGGTGGTCGCCAGGTTGACGCCGGTGAGCAGCGTGCCGACGCCGGATATCTGGATCGACCAGAGATAATAGTCGACGCCGACGCCCGGCGAGTAGGTCGTCTCCGACAGCGGCGCATAAGGCAGCCAGCCGGTGCGCGCGAACTCGCCGACGACGAGCGAGATGTTGACCAGGAGCGCGCCGGTCGCCGTCAGCCAGAAACTCACCGAATTCAGCGTCGGGAAGGCGACGTCGCGGATGCCGAGCTGCAGCGGCACGACGAAGTTCATCAGCCCGATGACGAAGGGCATCGCGGCGAAGAAGATCATGATCGTGCCGTGGGCCGAAAAGACCTGGTCGTAATGCTCGGGCGGCAGGTAGCCCGGCCCGTGGATGGCGAGCACCTGCTGCGTGCGCATCATCACCGCATCGACAAAGCCGCGCAGCAGCATCAGCGCCGCCAGAACGATATACATGACGCCGATGCGCTTGTGGTCGACCGAGGTTATCCATTCGTCCCAGAGATAGGGCCAGTATCCTTTCACCGTGACCCAGATCAGCACCGCGGCGGCCGCCAGGAAGACGACAAGCGCGGCGCCCAGCGGGATGGGCTGATCGAAGGGAATGGCAGACCAGTCGAGCTTGCCGAGCATCGTCATCCTCCCGCTTTCGGCTGCGGCTGTTGGGCAGGCGCCGGCGTCCCGGCCTTGGGCTGGGCCTTGGGGCTTACCTGCGGCTCGCCGGCGGCGGTTTCGGCGGGACCCCGACCGGGCGGCAGCGTCTGGCGCACGATC
>NZ_RZSF01000033.1:0-35043 GCF_004023325.1 Mesorhizobium sp. M1A.F.Ca.ET.072.01.1.1
TCCTTGGCGGCGACGATCAGCTCGAACCATTTTCGCAAGATTCTGGAACGCTCTTGCGGCAGCGCGGAGCGCCAGGCCGGCAGGGCACGCGCTGCAGCGTCGACAGCCTCCGCCGTTTGGCTTGCGCCGAGGGCGGCAACGAAGGCGACTGTAGCGCCGGTGGCCGGATCGGTGACTGCGAAGCTCGCGGCCGAGTCGCCGGCCGTCCAATGTCCCCCGATATAGCCGAGATCGCGCAGCAGCCGGCGATCGGCGAGACGATCCAGTGCTTCGTGGCGGTGTGGGCGTGCGAAATGCGCGGACATCGTTTGTCTCCCGGTGCCAAGGCGATGCGGAGAGATTAGCCGCGCGACCGAGACAGAGAGGCTTTTTCGTCAGCCGCCAGGAGAGAGATTGTCTCTCATCGCCGGCCGGGCCAGACGATCTCTCCGGCTTCAGCCTGGCAACAGGTCGGCGACAGGCACCACGGACTCCTCCTTCACCGTCTTGGTGACGATGTAGGTGAAGTAGCGGTCGATGCCAATCTCGCGTTCCAGCAGGGCGTCGACCAGCCGCTGATAGGCGTCGATGTCCCGCGCCATCACTTTAAGCACATAGTCGACGCCGCCGCCGACCGACCAGCAGGCGACGATCTCGGCCACGTCGCGGATGACCCGCTCGAAACGGTCGAAATCGGCTTGCCGGTGGCTGGCCAATGTCACCTCCATCAGCACGGTCGCCACCGGCGCGATCGCGCGCATGGCGATCGCGGCGTGGTAGCCCGAGACGATGCCGGCCTTTTCCAGCTTGCGCAGCCGCATCCAGCAAGGCGTCGGCGACAGGCCGACCTTCTCGGCCAGCGCCAGCTTGGTGATGCGCCCGTCGCGCTGGATGGCGTCGAGGATCTTGAGGTCGATCGGATCGAGTTTCGCTGCCGCCATGCCGGCTCCGCTTTTTGTTCCGGACACCATGACGATGCATTATTTCGATTGTCAATTGCACTGATTTCGATCTCTAATAAAGTCATGACATTATGGCAGCCAGATCCTGCGCTCATCCGCCGCCCGGCCTACCTCTCGCTGGCCGATCAGTTCGCGCGCGCCATCCATGACGGAAAGCTCGCCAATGGCGCGCGACTGCCGACGCACCGGCGGCTTGCCGACGACCTGAAACTTTCGGTCCAGACGGTCAGCCGCGCCTATGAAGAGCTGATCCGCCGCGGTCTGATTGCCGGCGAGGTCGGCCGCGGCAGCTTCGTGCAGACGCAGCGCCGGGAGCCGGAGCCGCCCTACCTTCCGGAACGGTTGGGCGAGGTCATCGACCTCTCGATCCTGAAGCCGGTCTGCGAGCCGATGCATCTGGAGAAGCTGAAGCAGGCGTTGGGGTGGCTGGCCGAGAACCTGCCGTCGAGTTCGGCGCTGTCGTTCCGGCCGAACATGGTGTTCCCGCGTCATCGCACGGTGGCGGTCGAATGGCTGAAGCTCTGCGGCCTCGACGCCTCACCGCAGAACATCAGCCTCACCAACGGCGCCACCGCCGGCATGACGGTAGCGCTGATGAGCGTCGCACCGCCCGGCTCGACGGTCGCCACCGAGGCGATCGGCCACCACACGCTGGTGCCGCTCGCCCGCTATCTCGGCTTCAACCTCGAAGGCCTGCCGATCGACGACAATGGCCTGATCCCGGAAGCGTTGGACGAGGCCTGCCGTCTCTCCGACATTCGCGCCGTTTTCGTCCAGCCTTCGGTCATCAACCCGACGGCGACCTTGATGGACGCCAGCCGGCGCGAGCAGATCGCCGCGGTCGCGCGCAAACATGACATCGCCATCATCGAGAACGACGTGCTCGGGCCGCTCGTCGAAGGCCGGCCTCCGGCGGTTGCCGCCTTCGCGCCCGAGCGGACGCTCTACGTCACCTCCTTCACCAAGATCACCGTGCCCGGCCTGCGGATCGGCTATCTCGCCGTGCCCGACCGCTATGTCGCGGCGGTCGCCAACCGCCATCTCGTCTCGAACTGGATGGCGACGCCAATGGTGGCGGAAATCGCGTCCCGGTGGGTGAACGACGGAACGGCTTTTGAGTTGGTCGACTGGCAACGCGGGGCGCTGAGACGCCGGCAGGAAATCGCAGCCGAAATGCTGGCCGGCGTCGGCTATCGCTCCCATCGCGACGGGCTGCATCTGTGGCTCGAATTGCCGGGCGACCGCGCCGAGGAGAGCTTCGTTGCGCAGGCGCGCCTGCGCGGCGTGGCGATCGCTCCGGGCACGTCGTTCCGCATCGCCGACACGCCGTGGCACCCGGCCGTGCGCATCTCGCTCGGCTCGACCACCGAAGGGGAACTGCGCGCGGGCTTGAGCGTTGTCGCCAAGCTCCTGCTGGGTGATCCGGAGCATCTTCTGCTCGCCATCTGATGCAAATGCGGAGCGCCAATTGCCCCGAAATTGTGCAGCGCTCGAAAAATTGTCATGATATTATTTTCCTAATTGACATGATTTAGCGCGTTTCGCATCGTTAGGAGCATAGGCCGCTTTAGAACGGGGAAATGGATTGCCCGCGCCCATCATCAAGGTCGACGCCATTTCAAAAAGCTTCGGCGCCTTCAAGGTGCTCGACGGCCTGTCGATGCAGGTCATGCCAGGCGAGAAGCTGGCGCTGATCGGCCCATCCGGATCGGGCAAGACGACGATCCTGCGCATCCTGATGACGCTGGAAAAGATCGACGGCGGCCATATCCAGATCGACGGCGAGCAGCTCTATCACATGGAGCGCAACGGCCAGCTGGTGCCGGCTGACGAGCGGCACCTGGCCAAGATGCGCCAGAAGATCGGCATGGTCTTCCAGCTCTTCAATCTGTTCCCGCACAAATGCGTCATGGACAACGTCACGCTGGCACCCATGCTGACCAAGGGCGTGGCGCGAGCCGCCGCCGAAAAACGGGCGATGGAGCTGCTCGACATGGTGGGCCTCGCCGATAAGGCGAAGAGCATGCCGGCACAGCTTTCCGGCGGCCAGAAACAGCGCGTCGCGATCGCCCGCGCGCTGGCGCTGTCGCCAAAGATCATGCTGTTCGACGAGGTCACCTCGGCGCTCGACCCCGAGCTGGTCGAGGAGGTGCTCAATGTCATGCGCAAGCTCGCCGCCGAAACCGACATGACGATGTTGCTCGTCACTCATGAGATGGGCTTTGCCCACGACTTCGCCGATCGCGTGCTGTTCTTCGATCGCGGCAGGATCGTCGAGGAAGGCAAGCCCGATGAGATTTTCCGCCATCCCAAGCAGGAACGCACGCAGGGCTTCCTGAAGAAGATCATCGCGGCCGGACATCGCGTCTGACCGTCATGCCAGGGCGGCGAAGCCGTCCCGAAAGCCAGAAACGGGTGGCAAGGACGCCATCCGAACCGAGCGAACCAAGAAGAGAAACAAGGAGTTGGGAACGATGAAGAAACTTGGCATCCTGGCTGGCGTCGCCGGTCTCGCCGTAAGCACCATGCTGCTCGCCTCCGGCGCGCGTTCGGCAGACGACGCAAAGCTCGAGCAGCTCAAGCAGCAGGGCTTTGCCCGCGTCGCCATTGCCAACGAGCCGCCTTACACGGCGGTCGCCGCGGACGGCAAGGTCTCGGGCGCTGCACCCGACGTAGCGCGCGAGATATTCAAGCGCCTCGGCGTCAACGATATCGTCGCCTCCATCTCTGAATACGGCGCCATGATCCCCGGCCTGCAGGCCGGCCGCTTCGACGTCGTCACCGCCGGCCTGTTCATGAAGCCCGAGCGCTGCGCGGCGGTCGCCTATTCCGAGCCGGTGCTGTGCGATGCGGAAGCGATGCTGGTGAAGAAGGGCAACCCGAAGGGTTTCAAGAGCTATGAGGACGTCGCCAAGGACACGTCGGCCACTATCGGCGCGCCGGGCGGCGGCACCGAGGAGAAGCTGGCGCTCAATGCCGGCGTGCCGCGCGACCGCGTCATCGTCGTGCCGGACGGCCAGAGCGGTCTGAAGATGGTGCAGGACGGCCGCATCGACGCCTATTCGCTGCCCGTACTGTCGATCAACGACCTCATTAAGAAGGCCAATGATCCGAACCTCGAAGTGATCGCGCCGGTGCAGGGCGCGCCGGTCTATTGCGACGGCGCCGCCTTCAAGAAGGGCGACGAGGCGCTGCGCGATGCCTACGACGTCGAGCTCGCCAAGATGAAGAAATCCGGCGAGTTCGCCAAGATCATCGAGCCCTACGGCTTCTCGGCCAAGGCGGCGATGTCGACGACGCGCGAGAAGCTCTGCGCGGCGAAGTAATCTCCCTTCTTACCGCCTGCGGGGAGAAGATGGCTCGAAGAGCCGGATGAGGGGCGGCGCGCCAGCATTTCAAGGTCGGCGCTGCCCCTCATCTGCCTGCCGTCATCTCCTCCCCGTGGGCGGGGAGAAGGGCTGTCGCAGCCGTCTCGCAACAACTGCAAACGTTAGGAAAATTTGAAACTCAATGACCCAGTGGTCCGGCTATCTCGGCCTGATATTGCAGGGAGCGCTTGTCACCATCGAGCTGACGCTGATGGGGTCGGTGCTCGCGCTCGTCATGGCCTTTCTCGCCGGCATGGGACGGGTGTCGCGCTTCTTCATCGTCCGCGCGACTGCCACGACCTATATCGAGTTCTTCCGCGGCACCTCCATCTTCGTGCAGCTGTTCTGGGCCTATTTCGTGCTGCCCTTCGCCGGTCTGTCGCTGACGCCTTTGCAAGCCGGCGTGCTGGCGCTGGGGCTCAATGTCGGGGCCTATGGGGCGGAAGTCGTGCGCGGCGCTATCCTGTCGATCGGCCGTGAGCAATACGAGGCCTGCACGGCACTCAATCTCGGCCGCTGGCAAGGCATGCGCCACGTCATCCTGCCGCAGGCGCTGCTCATCATGCTGCCAACCTTCGGCAACAACGCGATCGAGCTGCTCAAGGCGACTTCGGTCGTATCGCTGATCTCGCTTGCCGATCTCACCTTCCAGGCGCAAGTGGTGCGCTCGCAGACGGGCAGCACGCTAATGCCCTTCCTCTCCGTTCTCGTCATCTATTTCGCGCTCGCGCTGATCATCTCCTGGGGCGTGCGCTCGCTGGAGCGCCGCATGGCGCGCGGCCTCGACGGAGTGCGTGTCTGATGGAATGGGCCCGCTAATGGCATGGGATTGGAACTTCGTCTGGGAGATCATGCCGACCCTCATCCAGGGGGTGAAGATCACGATCCTGGCGACCGTGCTCGGCTCGATCCTGGCCGGGATCGTCGGTCTGGCGATCGCGCTGGCGCGGCGCTCGCCGAACCGCACCGTGTCGCGCAGCGTCGGCTGGTTCGCCGAATTCATCCGCGGCACGCCGCTTCTGGTGCAGCTCTATTTCATCTTCTACGTGCTGCCCGATATCGGCATCCTGCTGCCGCCCCTGGTGGCGGGCGTCATCGGGCTTGGACTGCACTACGGCACCTATACGGCCGAGGTCTATCGCGCCGGCATCGACAATGTGCCTCGCGGTCAGTGGGAGGCCGCCAAGGCCTGCAATCTTAACGGCCGCCACACCTGGACGCATGTCATCCTGCCGCAGGCGATCCCGCCGATGATCCCGGCCTTGGCCAACTATTTCATCGCCATGTTCAAGGAGACGCCGCTGCTTTCGGCGATCACCGTGCTGGAGCTGATGAACCAAGCCAAGAGCGTCGCCAATACCTATTACCGCTACATCGAGCCGATGACGCTGGTTGGCGCCTTCTTCCTCGTCATCAGCCTCTGCTCCGTCGTGCTGTTGCGCTGGCTGGAGCGTCGTTACGGCAGGATCGAGAGATGAAAGTCATGAAACCGTTGCCCGAAATCGAGCTGGCATCGACCCGGCCCGCACTCGATGCGCGTCCGCTCGAAAAGCGCGTCGGGCTGATTGCTTTGGCCACCGATCATACCAGCGAGGTCGACTTCCGCCGCATGGTGGCGAGCGAGCGGATCGGCGTCTATGTCGCGCGCATCCCCTACGCCAATCCGACGACGCCGGACAATCTGCGCAAGATGCAGCCCTCGCTTTCGACGGGCGCGGCACTGATCCTGCCGGACGAGACGCTCGATGCCGTGTGCTATTCCTGCACGTCTGCTTCCGTGGTGATCGGCGACGCCGAGATCGAGCAGGCGATCCAGGCGGCCAAGCCGAATGTTCCCGTGGTCACGCCGCCCATGGCCGGCGTGCGCGGCCTCAACGCTTTTGGCGTGAAGCGGATCAGCATTCTCACTCCTTACACCGTCGAGACCAGCCGGCCGATGGCCGCCTATTTCGCCGCGCACGGCTTCGACATCGAGAGCGTCACCTGCCTCGGCTTCGAGGACGATCGGGAGATGGCACGCATCGAGCCTACCTCGCTCGTCGATCTGGCGCGCAAGGCGACGCATGCGCAGGCGGATGCGCTGTTCGTTTCATGCACCGCGCTACGCGCGGCGCTCGCCGTTCCAGGCATGGAGGAGGCAATCGGCCGCTCGGTCGTCACCAGCAACCAGGCGAGCGCCTGGAACTGCCTGCGGCTTTGCGGCGACGACACGGCGCGGCCGCAGTTCGGCCGGCTGATGACGAAGCCATTGGCCCAGTGAGCGGCATGCCAATGACCAAAACGGAAGTCACGCTTCAGCATATCCGCGTTGCGCGCGAACGCATTGCCGGAAAGGTCGAGCGGACGCCGACTGTGTTGTCGCAAAGCCTCTCGGATCGCGTGGGCCATCCCGTTCACCTCAAGCTGGAACATCACCAGACGACCGGCGCGTTCAAGCTGCGCGGCGCGTCCAACGCGATCGCCGCGTTGAGTCCGGAGGAAAGGTCGCGCGGCGTCGTCGCGGCATCGACCGGCAATCACGGCCGCGCGCTGGCCCATGCGGCGAAGCTCGAGGGCATGCGGGCGGTGATCTGCATGTCGAAGCTGGTGCCCGAGAACAAGCTCGATGCAATCCGCCGCCTTGGCGCGGATATTCGCATCGTCGGCAACAGCCAGGACGATGCCCAGCAGGAGGTGGACAGGCTGGTTGCGGAGGAGGGGCTGGTCATGCTGCCGCCCTTCGACCATCCGGACATCGCCGCTGGGCAGGGCACGCTGGGGCTGGAGATATTGGAGCAGGTTCCGGACGCAGCAAGTGTGCTCGTGCCGCTCTCCGGCGGCGGCCTTGCGGCCGGAGTTGCCGCGGCGGTCAAGGGGGTGAGCCCAGCCACCAAAGTCGTCGGCGTCTCGATGGCGCGCGGTGCCGCGATGAAGGCGAGTCTCGATGCCGGCCGCCCCGTGCAGGTCGAGGAATTGCCGACGCTTGCGGACTCGCTGGGCGGCGGCATCGGCCTCGATAACCGGCTGACCTTTGCCATGTGCCGTGAGCTGCTCGACGACGTCATCCTGCTTTCCGAGGACGAGATCGCCGCCGGCATTCGGCATGCCTATGAGGAAGAGCGCGAGATCGTCGAAGGCGCGGGCGCGGTCGGCATCGGCGCGCTGCTTGCTGGGAAGGTCATTGCGAAAGGACCGGTGGTGGCCATCCTGTCTGGCCGCAACATCGACATGAGCCTGCATCGCCGCATCGTCTGCGGCAACGCTGCACTGACGGAGCGCCCCACATGAGCCGCATGACCATCCTCACCGAAGCCGAGCTGCGCAAGATCGTGACGCTCGATCTGGATGCGGTCGCCTGCGTCGAGAACGCGTTTCGGGCTTTGGTGACAATGCCGGTGGCGATGCCGCCAATCTTGAGGCTTGACATTCACGAGCATCGCGGCGAGGTCGACGTGAAGTCCGCCTACGTGCCCGGCATAGATGGCTTCGCCGTCAAGATAAGCTCCGGCTTCTTCGACAATCCGAAGCTCGGCCTGCCGAGCGGCGGCGGCATGATGGTGCTGCTTTCGGCCAAGACCGGTGTGGTCGAGGCGCAGCGCTTCCAATTGCAGGCCGGCCTGCAATTGGAAGCGCTGCGCCTCGTCAGGCCGATCGCGGAGGCGCGCGTCTGGGCGCGCGATGCGGCCAAGGCCGAGGCGACCGCGGCCCGCTTGCGCGAGAGACTGGGCATCATGGTGCGTGCCGAGCCGGATGCGGCGAGGGCGGCAGCGGGCGCCGACATCATCGTCACCACCACGCCTTCGACCGAGCCGCTGATCAGGGCCGGGTTCGTCTCGGCCGGCCAGCACATCACCGCGATGGGCTCGGATGCCGAGCACAAGAACGAGATCGCGCCGGCGATCCTTCGCCTGGCAGATCTCTATGTCGCAGACAGCGCGAAGCAGACGCGGCGCTTGGGCGAGCTTCACCACGCCATCGAGGCAGGGGCGATGGCGGCCGACGCGGAAGTCACTGAGCTCGGCCAGGTCATCGCCGGGAAAAAGCACGGACGACGATCGGCCGGCGACATCACCATCGCGGATCTCACCGGCACCGGCGTGCAGGACACCGCGATCGCCACCTTAGCCCGCGACCGCGCTGGGGCGGCGAAGACGGGAACGATTTTCGAAAGCTGAATATGGCCGCGAGGCCCAACAAACGAGGACCAACAAAATGCAGCCGAACCTGAAATTCTCGCGGGGCGAATTTGCCGATCGCCTGGCAAAGACGCGGAAAGCCATGGAGGCCAAGGGGGTCGATCTGCTGATCGTCAGCGATCCGTCCAACATGGCGTGGCTGACCGGCTATGACGGCTGGTCCTTCTATGTGCATCAGGCGGTCATCGTGCCGCCTTCGGGCGAGCCGGTCTGGTATGGCCGCGGCCAGGACGCCAACGGCGCCAAGCGCACCGCCTATCTCGCGCATGACAACATCATTGGCTACGCCGACCACTACGTGCAGTCGACCGAGCGGCACCCGATGGACTATCTCGCCAGCGTGCTTGCCGATCGCCGCTGGGACAAGCTGACCATCGGCGTCGAGATGGACAATTATTGGTTCTCGGCGGCTGCCTTCGCCTCGCTGCAGAAGCACCTGCCCAACGCCCGCTTCCTCGACGCCACCGCGCTGGTCAATTGGCAGCGCGCGGTGAAGAGCCCGACCGAGGTCGACTTCATGCGCAAGGCCGCCCGCATCGTCGAGGCCATGCATCAGCGCATCGTCGACAAGATCGAGGTCGGCATGCGCAAATGCGATCTGGTCGCCGAGATCTATGATGCCGGCACGCGCGGCGTTGAGGGCATCGGCGGCGACTATCCGGCGATCGTGCCGCTCTTGCCATCGGGCGCCGACGCCTCGGCGCCGCATCTCACCTGGGACGACCAGCCGATGAAGGTGGGCGAGGGCACCTTCTTCGAGATCGCCGGCTGCTACAATCGCTACCACTGCCCGCTGTCGCGCACCGTCTTCCTCGGCAAGCCGACGCAGGCCTTTCTCGACGCCGAGAAGGCGACGCTAGAGGGCATGGAGGCGGGCCTTGCGGCCGCCAAGCCGGGCAATGTCTGCGAGGACATCGCCAATGCCTTCTTCGCCGTGCTGAAGGAGTACGGCATCGTCAAGGACAACCGCACCGGCTACTCGATCGGTCTTTCCTATCCGCCGGATTGGGGCGAGCGCACGATGAGCCTGCGCCCCGGCGATCGCACCGAGCTCAAGCCCGGCATGACCTTCCATTTCATGACGGGTCTGTGGCTCGAGACAATGGGACTTGAAATCACCGAATCGATCCTGATCACCGAGACCGGCGTCGAGTGCCTGGCCAATGTGCCGCGCAAACTGTTCGTGAAGGATTGAGGCCTATGCCAGCTCTGCCTCCATCGCCGATAACGCCGACCGTCGATTTCGAGCGCGACGGTGTCCAGCACGGCTTTCTGCGCCTGCCTTACAGCCGCGACGATTCCGCCTGGGGCTCGGTGATGATTCCGATCTGTATCGTCCGCAACCGCAACGGGCAGACGGCGCTGCTTACCGGGGGAAATCACGGCGACGAATATGAAGGCCCGCTGGCGCTCTACGAGCTCGCTCGCACGCTCGACCCGAAGGATGTCACCGGCACCGTCATCATCGTGCCGGCGATGAACTATCCGGCGTTCCGCGCCGGCAGCCGCACCTCGCCGATCGACAAGGGCAACATGAACCGCAGCTTTCCCGGCCGGCCGGACGGTACCGTGACGGAAAAGATTGCCGACTATTTCCAGCGCGAATTGTTGCCGCGGGCGGACATCGTGTTCGACTTCCACTCCGGCGGAAAGACGCTGGACTTCGTGCCGTTCTGCGCCGCGCATACGCTGCCGGACAAGGAACAGGAGAAAGAGGCCTTCGCCGCGGTCGAAGCCTTCTCGGCTCCGTTCTCGATGCGCATGACCGAGATCGATACCGTTGGCATGTATGACACCGCGGCCGAGAAGATGGGCAAGGTCTTCGTCACTACCGAGCTCGGCGGTGGCGGCACGGCCCGGGCCGAGACGGTGCGCATCGCTCGCCGTGGCATCCTCAATGTGCTTCGCCATGCCGGCATCGTTGATGGTGCTATCGAGAAAAATCGAACTCAATGGCTCGACATGCCCTCGGGGGACTGCTTTGCGTTTGCCGAGGACGAGGGCATGATCGAGACCATGATCGATCTCGGCGAGAAGGTGGAGGAAGGCCAGGTCGTGGCGCGCATCCATTCGACCGGTCGCACCGGCACCGCGCCCCAGGAGATCAAGGCCAGGATGTCAGGGCTCCTGGCCGCGCGCCATTTCCCCGGCCTGGTCAAGGCCGGCGATTGTGTTGCGGTGCTTGCCGTCGAGGTTGACTGAAGCGCGCCAGGTAGAAGCGACGCCGTAACGCCGCCAAGGCCACCTGCGTTACGGCTCGCATTCAACTGTGGAATAGGTAGGCGGCAATCGAGTCCGGCTTCATCTCGATCGAGAAGCCCGGCGCCGTCGGCGGCATGTACGCCGCATTCTCAATGGCACAGGGCTCGAGGAAATGCTCGTGCAGGTGATCGACATATTCGATCACCCGTCCATCCTTGGTGCCCGACACCGCGATATAGTCGATCATCGACAGATGCTGGACATATTCGCACAGGCCGACGCCGCCGGCATGCGGCCAGACCGGCAAGCCGAACTTGGCGGCGATCAAAAGCACGGCCAGCACCTCGTTCAGGCCGCCCATGCGGCAGGAATCTATCTGCACGATATCGATCGCGCCGCCGGCGATGAACTGCTTGAACATGATGCGGTTCTGGCACATCTCGCCGGTCGCAACCTTGATCGGCGCCACCGCCTTGCGGATCTTGGCATGGCCGGCGACATCGTCCGGGCTGGTCGGCTCCTCGATGAAGAAGGGCTTGGCGAAGGCAAGATCGCGCAGCCAGTCGATCGCCTGGTCGACCTCCCAGACCTGGTTCGCGTCGATCATCAGGTAACGGTCCGGACCGATCACCTCGCGGGCGATCCTGAGACGGCGGATGTCGTCGGCGCGGTCGCGGCCCACCTTCAGCTTGATGTGATTGAACCCCTCGTCGACTGCTTCCTGGCAGAGGCGCCTCAGCTTGTCGTCGGGATAGCCGAGCCAGCCGGCCGATGTGGTATAGCAGGCATAGCCTTCGCGCTCGAGGCTGGCGATGCGCTCGGCCTTGCCGGCCTCGGCCTTCCTCAGGATCTCCAGCGCTTCGGCCGGCGTGATCGCATCGGTGAGATAGCGGAAGTCGACGATGCGCACGATCTCTTCCGGGCTCATGTCGGCGACAAGGCGCCAGACCGGCTTGCCGGCTTCCTTGGCCCACAGATCCCAGACCGCATTGACAACCGCGCCGACGGCGAGGTGCATGGCGCCCTTGTCCGGGCCGATCCAGCGCAACTGGCTGTCGCCGGTCACGTGATGCCAGAAGCGGCTGGGATCTTGCTTGACCCAGTCGAGGTCGATCCCGACAACAAGATGGCGCAGCGCCTCGATCGCCGCGCAGCAGATCTCGTTGCCCCGGCCGATGGTGAAGGTGAGCCCGTGGCCGCTGAGCCCCTCGCTATCGGTGTCGAGGATGACATAGGCGGCCGAATAATCGGGGTCCGGATTCATCGCGTCCGACCCGTCGAGGCTCTGCGACGTCGGGAAGCGCAGATCGAAGACGCGAAGATCGGTAATGCAGGTCATGCTCGGTGCCTCATCAGATCGACCAGCCGCCGTCGATATTATAGGCCTGCCCGGTCGTATAGGTGGCGCCGGCGAGATAGACGGCAAGATCGGCGATCTCCTCCGCCGTGCCCAACCTTCCCATCGGCTGGCGGGCGATGAAGGCGGCACGGGCGGCCTCATAGTCGCCTTGCGCCCGCATGCGGCTTTCGAGCGAGGGGCTCTCCACCGTGCCGGGGCAGATCGCGTTGCAGCGAATGCCTTTACCGACATAGTCGGCGGCGATCGATTTGGTCAGCCCGATCACGGCCGCCTTGGTCACGCCATAGGCGAAGCGGTTGGGCACGCCTTTCGGGGCGCCGGCGACCGATGCCATGTTTATGATCGAACCATCGCCGCGCTCCAGCATGCCGGGCAGCACGGCGCGGATAGTGCGGATCATGGCGCGCACATTGAGGTTGAAGGCAAAGTCGAGGTCCTCGTCCTTCATGTCGAGGATCGAGCCGGAATGGACGAAGCCGGCGCAGTTGAACAGCACATCGACGCGGCCGATTTCGGCGAGGGCGGCCTTCACGGCCTCGTCGTTCAGCACGTCGAGCTTGCGAGTCTTGATGACCGAGGTGTTGCCGAGCTCGGCCAGCGCCGCTTCATTTATGTCGGTGGCGTGGACGATCGCGCCAGCCTTGGCGAAAGCCAACGCGCTAGCCCGGCCGATGCCTTGCGCAGCGGCCGTTACGACCACCACCTTGCCTGTCAGATCAGCCATGTTGTTTTGTCTCCGTCTTCAGCCGAGCCGGGGGCGCCGCTCGACGATATAGATGTGATCGGCGGCCAGCACGACTTCGTCGCGCTGGTTCAAAACCTCGACGCGTTCGATGACGCGCCCGGAGTCCGGCCGCTTCGGATCGTCTTCCTTCGCGGCGATCGTCGTGCGCGTGCGGATCGTGTCGCCGATAAAGACCGGCTTGATGAAGCGCAGCCTGTCATAGCCGTAGGAGAAGGCGACCGGGTTGATGACGCTCGCGGTCAGGCCGACGCCGACCGAGAACACCAGCGTGCCATGCGCGATGCGCTGGCCGAAGGGCGTCGTCTTCATGAACTCGGCGTCCATGTGGTGCGGAAAGAAATCGCCGGTGTGGCCGGCATGGACGACAAAGTCGGTCTCGGTGATGGTGCGGCCGCTGGTCAGCCGCGACGAGCCGATCTCGTAGTCCTCGAAATAGGTGACCTGTTCCATGCCGTTCCTTACGGTTTTGCGGTGAGCGGCGTCGCCGGCGCGGCGCTCGAACGATAGGCGGCTTCCACCAGTGCCATGGTGTTCCAGGCATCTTCGACGGAGCTGACCAGCTCTTTGTCTTCCCCGGAGGCGAAGCGCTGCACATTGGCCATGCGCCCGACAAAGGCGTCGGGGAACCATTCGCCGGTGAGCGGCACGGCGACCCAATCGGAGCCGCCTTTAGGGTAGATTTCCAGCACGTCGGGCTCGCCGCGAGGATAGTCGAGATTGAGGCCAAGCCTGACGTAGGCGGCGCCCTCGGTGCCGCAGATGCGGAACTCGCAGGCCTGATGCCGGCGTCCGAACTTATGATCGTGGTTGATCGAGAGCACGCAGCGCACCGTGTCGCCATAGTCGAGGATGGCGCTGGTACGGGTCTGCGCGACCTTGTGATTGGGATGGCCGAGCGTCTTGGCATGCACGCCCTTCGGGTCGCCGAGAAGCTGCCGGATCAGGTCGAGATAGTGGATCGAATGCATGGCGATCTCGACACGCGGCGCCGCGAGCAGGAATTCCCAGAGCTGCCACGGCGTTGCGAGCGCCAGCCAGGCATCGAAGTCGACGACCTCGCCAAGCCAGCCCTTGGCGATCGCGTCCTTCAGCGCCAGCGTCATCGGCGCGAAGCGAAGCTGGAAATTCACTGCAGCCTTGAGCTTCTTGGCGCGACAGATTTCAAGGATCTCGGTTGCCTCGCCAAGGTAGTTGCCCATGGGCTTCTGGATCAATGCGACCGCGTCGTCGGGCAGGGCCTTCAGCACCTCGGCGTGCCGGCCGGGCGGCGTTGCGAGATCGAAGATCGCATCCTTGACGGCGGCCGCTTCGTCCACCGAGCCGAATGCCGTCACGCCCCATTGTTCGGCCAGTTTCCGAGCCTTGGCCTGGTCCGGATCGTAGAGACCCACCACTGGAAAACCAGCCTTGCGATAGGCCGGGAAATGCGCATCGCCGACGATCGAGCCGGCGCCGAAGGTGACGATCGGACGCGGCTTTGCAGGCCTTGGCCAGGATTGCGCCAGCGAGGCGGGATCGAAGGCATCAGTCATGGTGGAAGACTTCATCCATCGTCGCCCACCACTCGTCCTCCTGCCTTGTCGGCAAGGGTTCCTGGCATGGCATGCAGACCGACCACCATTCCTGGGTCTTCGGATCGGCGGCCATCTTGGCCATGTCGGCGGCATAGTCGGTGCCGTGATACTCGAAATAGGAGAACAGCAGGTTCTCCGGCCGCTTGAGGTAGATCGAGTAGTTCTTGATGTTGCAGGCGGAGATCATCTCGAGCACGTCCGGCCAGACGGCGGCGTGCAGGCGCACATATTCCTCGACCTTTTCCGGCTTCAGGCCAAGCACCATGCCCATTCGCTGCATTCTCAGTTCCTCCGCTCCGTGACGGTGACGCTGAATTCGACGACGCTCAGCGCCTCGATCGCATCGAAATCCCAGTCGATGCCGAGGCCCGGCTCGTCCGGCGCCAGGGCGTGGCCGTTTTCGATCACCATCTTCTTGCCCGTCAACTCATCCAGCTGCGGAATATATTCCACATATTTGCCGTTCGGCACCGCGCAGGCCAGGCTGACATGCAGTTCCATCAGGAAATGCGGGCAGATCGGCATGTCGAAGGCTTCCGCCATATGTGCCACCTTCAGCCAGGGCGTGATGCCGCCGATGCGGCCGACATCGACCTGGACGATGTTGCAGCCGCCCCTCTGCATATATTCGCGGAAATGGCGGATCGAATAGAGCGACTCGCCGACGGCGATCGGCGTCGCCGTCGAATTCGATAGCCGCACATGGCCGTCTATGTCGTCGGCCGGCAGCGGTTCCTCGATCCAGGCGAGATCGAGATCGCGCAGCCGCTCGGCGCGCCGGATGGCTTCGTCGGCGGCAAAACCCTGGTTGCAGTCGGTCATGATCTCATAGCCGTCGCCGACCGCCTTGCGCACGGCCGACAACCGGGCAAAATCCTCGGCGCCGTGCGGCTTGCCGATCTTGACCTTCGAGCCGGTGAAGCCTTTCGCCTTGGCGGCCAGCGCATCTTCGACAAGCGCTTCAGTCTCGATGTGCAGCCAGCCGCCTTCGGTGGTGTAAAGCGGACAGCGGTGCTTGGCGCCGCCGGCAAGCTTCCAGAGCGGCAGCTTCTGCTTCTTCGCCCGAAGGTCCCAGAGCGCAGTGTCGATGGCGGCGAGCGCGATGGCCGTGATGGCGCCAATGGTGGTGGCGTGCGTGGCGAATTCGAGATCGTGCCAGATCGCCTCGATCCGGTCGGCATCCTCACCGATCAGGCGCGGCGCGAGGTGGTCGGCCAGAAGCCGCATCACCGAAGAGCCGCCGGTGCCGATCGTGTAGCTGTAGCCGATGCCGACCGCCCCGTCGACGTCGGTGATGGTGACGATCGGCGTCTCCTGGCTGACGAAACTCTGGATGGCGTCGGTGCGCTTCACCTTCGGCACCAGATCGACCATTGCAAGCTCGACTTTCTCGATCTTCGCCATCGTCAGGCCCTCAAGGATTTGCCGGTTTCCGCGGAAAAGAGATGCGCCTGCGACAGGTCGAAGCTCATCGCCACGCGATCGCCCGCCCGCAATGGCCTCGGGTTCAGCATGCGCGAAACCCAGTCGCGGCGGTCGAATTCGGCGAACACCAGCGTCTCGTTGCCGAGCGGCTCGGTCACCGTCACCGGCAGCTCGATCTCGTGGACGTCAGCGGCATCGCCCGAATGCAGGCCGTGGCCCACGGGGTAGAGGTCGTCGGGACGCAGGCCGAACACTACCTTATCGCCGGCGTTCACCTTGGCCTTGAAACGGCCGGGCAGCGGCAGGCTCTGTCCGCCGGAAAAGACGATCTTGCCGTCGTCCACGGTTGCCTCCTGCAGGTTCATCGGCGGCGAGCCGATGAAGCCCGCCACGAAGCGTGTCGCCGGCCGCTGGAAGACCTCGTCCGGCGTGCCGACCTGCTCGATGTTGCCGTCGCGCATGATGACGATGCGGTCGGCGAGCGTCATCGCTTCGACCTGGTCGTGAGTGACGTAGATGACGGTGGACTTCACCTTGGCGTGCAGCTTCTTGATCTCGGTACGCATCTGCGTGCGCAGCTTGGCGTCGAGATTGCTGAGCGGCTCGTCGAACAGGAAGACGTCCGGATCGCGCACGATGGCGCGGCCCATGGCGACGCGCTGGCGCTGGCCGCCGGAAAGCTGGGAGGGGCGGCGCTCGAGCAGCGCGTCGAGGCCGAGAATGGCCGAGGCCTCGGCGACGCGACGGTCCATCTCTTCCTTGGGCGCGCCGGCGATCTTCAGCGAGAAGCCGAGATTTTCGCGCACCGTCATGTGCGGATAAAGCGCGTAGGATTGGAACACCATCGAGATGTTGCGCGAACGCGGCGGCAGATCGTTGACGATGCGGTCGCCGATCTCGATCGTGCCGCCGGAGATGTCTTCCAGCCCGGCGATCATGCGCAGCGTGGTCGACTTGCCGCAGCCGGACGGCCCGACCAACGCGATGAATTCGCGGTCGGCGACATCGAGATCGATGCCGTGCACGATCTCCATGTTGCCGTAACGCTTGGTCAGTTTCTTGAGCGAGACAATCGCCATCGGATCAACCTTTCACCGCGCCGGAAGTCAGGCCCCCGACGAGGTGTTTCTGGACGATGAAGGTAAGGAGCAGCGCCGGGATGATCATCACCACCGCCAGCGCGCACATGCCGCGCCAGTCGATGGTGAATTCGGCGGTGTAGTCGAGCAGCCCGACGGGGAGCGTCTTGGAATTGATCGAGCGCGTCAGCTGCGAGGCGAGCGCGAATTCGTTCCAGGAGGTAAGGAAGGCGAAGATGCCGGCCGACGCGATGCCTGGCCCGGCGAGTGGAAACTCGACCTGCCAGAAGGCCTGCCAGCGCGTGCAGCCGTCGATTTGCGCGGCCTCGGCGAGATCCTTCGGCACCTGGCGGAAGAAGCCGTCGATCAGCCAGATGGTGAACGGCACATTGAGCGCGACATAGGCGAGGATCAGGCCGAAATGCGTGTCGATGATGTCGAGCCGCGCATAGACGAAAAACAGCGGCAGCGACAGCGCGATGCCAGGCACGGTGCGGGTCAGCATAAGGCCGAGGAACATCGCCGACTTGCCACGAAACCGGTAGCGCGCGAAAGCGTAGCCGCCGGCCATGCCGATCGCGATGGCAATGACGGTCGAGGTCACCGAGATGATCAGGGAATTGCGGAAATAGTCGAAGACGGGGATGCCGCCCTTGCCGACACCGCTGAACATGGCGACATAGGCATCGAGCGAGACCTGCTGCGGGATCCAGACCGGCGGCTTGGCCAGGATCTCGACCGTCGGCCGCAGCGAGGACAGCACGATCCAGATGCCGGGCAGACAGATCAAAAGCATGGCGAGGAACAGGCCGACGCGGTGGGCGACGGCGCCGGCGCGGCGCTTCAGGCGGGCGGATGCGTTGGCGTCCATCCTCACCACTCCGCGCCGATCTGGGTCCGTGCCGCGGCGAGCTTCTTAAAGAAATAGACGGTGAAGACGATCGACAGCAGGATCGAGAAATAGGCCATCGCATTGGCCACGCCCATGCGCGCGTCACTGTAGGCGGTGCGCGCGACCAGCGTCCACAACAGTTCCGTGCGACCGGCTGGGCCGCCATCGGTCATGATCTTGACGATGTCGTAGGCGCGCGCAACGTCGAGCGAGCGGATGGTCATGGCGATATAGGCGAAGGGCATGATGAAGGGCCAGGTCACATAGCGGAAGGTTTGCCACGGCGTGCAGCCGTCGACGCGCGCCGCTTCGACCGGCTCCTTCGGCATGGCGAGCAGGCCGGCGAGGATCAGGATCGCGAAGATCGAGGTCGACGACCAGATCTCCGCGACTGAAATGGCGATGAAGGCGAGATGGCCTTCGATCAGCCAGGGAATGGCGTCCCGCGTGATGCCTAGCGACTGCAGCGCGTTGTTCACCAAGCCGATATTGTCGTTGAACATGAACTTGAACTGGAAGCCGACCAGGATCGGCGAGAACATCATCGGGAACATCATGATGGTGCGCAGCAGCCGCTGGCCGCGGCTCGCCTTCTCGACCAGCAGCGCGAGGCCGAGACCGAGCAGCATTTCGAGATTGAGTGCGATGGTGAGGAGGAGCACGGTGCGGCCGAAGGCCCACCAGAAATTCGCGTTGGACAGAATGTTGCGATAGTTGCGCAGGCCGATGAAGGTGAAGAAGGTTTCCGGCCGCGTCAGCCTGAACGGCGTGAAGCTCGAATAGAAGGACAGGCAGAGCGGCACGACCACCACCGCCGCCAGAACGAGCACGGCCGGCAGCAGAAGAAGCGTTGGCGCGGAAAGCCGCTTGGCCGTCATGCAGTGTCCCAGAATAATTTGCACGGCCGGCGATCCAATCGCAGGGCGGCCGCTTCGGTCAAAGCGGCGCCGGTCGCGAAGACCGGCGCCGCTGGGAGGATAGTCCTTAGAGCTTGCCGGCGTCCTCGAGTATCTGCGTCGCCTTGGCGGCAGCGTCGTCGAGCGCCTGCTTGGAGGTCTTGTCGCCCAGAATGGCGGCCTGAAGTTCGGGATAGACGGCGTTGGAGATCTCGATCCATTCCGGCGTCTGCGGCACCGGGAAGGCGTTCTTGGCGGCTTCCTGGAAGGCCTGCAGCACTTCGGTTTTGTAAGGATCGGACTTGGCCTGCTCGAGGTCCCATTCCCACACCTTGGTGCGGGTGGGCAGCGGGCCAGCCGCGGCTTCCAGCTTCTGGCTGTCCTCGTTGGTCAGCCACCAGACGAGGGAGGCGGCGGCCTCCTTGTTGGCGCAGTTTTCGGTCACCGAGAAGCCATGCGCGCCGGACCAGCCCGAGCGCTTGCCGGATGAGCCCTTCGGCTGCACCTTGACGCCGACATTGCCGGCGACCTTGGACGACTTCGGGTCGTTGAAGAAGCCGGCCCAGCCCGGCCAGTCGAGGTTGAGCGCCACCGTGCCGGACGCGAACCCCTGGCCGAGATCATCCCACAAATAGTTGGTCGTGCCGGCGGGCACAGCCTTGGCCTTGTAGAGCTTGACGAACCAGTCGAGCGCCTTGACGCCGGCCTCGGAGTTGAAGGCAGGCTTGCCGTCCTTGTCGAGATATTCGCCGCCGTCGGCGATCAGCATCTCGTAGAAGCGGCCGTTGATCGCCTCTTCCTTGCCGGCATATTGCGTGCCGTAGAAGTCGGGCGGGCTGGCGAAGAATTCCGCCTGCTGAGCCATCTCGTCGAAGGTGTCCGGCGGGGCGAGCTCCTCGCCGTACTTCTCCTTGTAGGCCCTCTTCTTGGCCTCGTCCTGGTAGAGGCTCTTCTGGTAGTAGAGCGCCGAGACGTCGAACTGCGCGCGCGGCAGCATCACCAGCTTGCCGTCGAGCGTACCGGCGGCGATGTTGGCCGGGACGAAAGCGTCGATCTCCTCCTTCGGCAGCAGCTTGGCGAGGTCAGTGTAGATGCCTGGATATTGGGGCGCGAACGAGGTGTGGTTGGAGCCGACGCACCAGGTGATCGAGTTGGAGGCGATGTCCGACTTGATCTCCTTGTCGAGATCGAAGTGGTTCTTCTTGGAGATGACGTTGACCTTGGCGCCGGTCGCCTTCTCCCACTCGCCGATGCGCGCGTAGAGTTTTTCGTATTGCTGGCCGCCGATCAGCTTGGCGTCGATCGTGACGCCGGTGAACTTGCCCGGCAGGTCGGCCGCAAAGACCGCACCCGATGCCATGAGCAATGCGCCGGCGGCGACGCCGGAAAGCAGTCTGTTCATGAATATCCTCCCTGGAACGGCCGCAGGCCGTCATGGCTGAAGCTCCATGCTTCATTCATATGCAAACAAATTATTCATAAGTCGTCAAGCCGAAACTTCTTCCCTATGAAGGCTGTCTTGCGTATATGAAGATCACAATTCACCAGAGGGCATCGGGTGCAGGACGACGAGGAAGACCGCTATCGCGCGCCGGCACTGGACAAGGGGCTGGACATTCTGGAACTGCTCGCCAGCGTCGATGGCGGCCTGACCCAGGCCGAGATCGCCAAGCGGCTCGACCGCAGCCCGAACGAATTTTACCGGATGCTCGACCGTCTGGTGAAACGCGGCTACGTCACCCGGCCAGACGGCGACCGCTATTCGCTGACGCTGAAGCTCTTCGGGCTTGGCCAGCTGCATGCACCGGTGCGCAGGCTGGTCTCCTACGCCACCTCGATCATGCGCGAGCTGGCCGAGACCTCCTGGCAGGCAAACCAGCTCGTCGTGTTCGACCGCGGCAGCGCCGTGGTCATTGCCCAGCAGGAAGCGCCGCGATACTGGGGCATCTCGATCCGCGTCGGCTCGCATATCAGCCTGTTCGACACCGGCTCGGGACATGTGCTGCTGGCCTTCCGCTCGCCGGAAGAGCGCGAGATGATGATCGCCGAGCATTTGCGCAGCAACGAGGAGATGAAGTTGTCGCCCGACTTCTTCGCCCGCCTTGACCAGGTGCGCGATCGTGGCTACGAGATGATGGCTTCGCTGCAGACCGCCGGCGTCTACAATCTGTCGGCGCCGGTGCTCGGTTCCGACGGGCACGGCATCGCCGCGCTCACCATACCCTATATCACTCTGGTCAACGCGCCGGCAGCGCCCGATATCACCAGGACCATCACGCTGCTCCAGGCAGCAGCGGCCCGCCTGTCGCAACTCGCCGGGTCGGATGTCAGGTCAAAGGAATAATTCTTATTTGAATGGCGAATTCTCCGGTGAGATGATCGAGTCCATGTCTGATGCATGTCGTTTGCGCAAAAGCCGCTGCGCAATTCGGGCCACGTGGATAGCGCGACAAGGGAGGAAGCCATGATCGTCGATACCCACCTGCATCTCATCGACAGGGCGGCGCTACGCTATCCCTGGCTGTCCGGCGTGCCGGCCCTCGACCGCGATTTTTCCCACGACGAATACGCCACCGAGGCGCGCCGCGCGGGCATAGAATTGGCGCTCCATATGGAAGTCCACGTCCACCCGGCAGATATCGCGGCTGAGACAGCCCTTGTCGAAGGACTGTCGAACAAGCCCGGCAGCCTGGTACGGGGCGCGATCGTGTCGTGCCGGCCGGAAGAACCTGGCTTCGCCGCTTGGCTGGACAAGGTGAAGGCCGATCCATTTGTCAAAGGATTCCGCCGCGTGCTGCATGTCGTGCCCGACGACGTCTCCGAGGGCGCCCTGTTCCGCGAGAACATCAGGCGCATCGCCGGCAGCGGGCTGACCTTCGATCTTTGCGTCCTGCCGCGACAGATGAGCCAAGCGATCGCGCTGGTCGATCTGGCGCCTGACGTGCAATTCGTTCTCGATCATTGCGGCGTGCCCGACATCCAGGGCAAGGCCGAGCATCCCTGGCGCGAGCAGATCGCCGAGATCGCCCGGCGCCCCAATGTCGTCGGCAAGATCTCCGGCGTCGTCGCTTATGCCGATCCGGCGAGCTGGACCGTCGAGACCCTGCGGCCTTATGTCGAGCACACGATCGGCAGCTTCGGCTGGGATCGCGTCGTGTGGGGCAGCGACTGGCCGGTCTGCACGCTCGGCGGCGGACTGCTCGGCTGGGTGGCGGCGACGCACGCCCTCCTTGCCGGGGCGAGCGAAACCGAGCGCGCGAAACTGCTCTCCGGCAACGCGAAGAAGCTCTGGCGGCTGTGAGCCGCAAGGCCGATGCCTGACTGTATTAGCGGGGCGCCGCGAAGCTCTGCTGGAACAGGCGATTGATGTCGGCGACGACGCGGGGGGCGTCCTGCCGGCCGGCAAGACCCTCGTTGAGGCGATCGGACGCCGCCTGCTGAAACGCCATGTAGCCGTCGTGGCGCGGGCGCACCCAGGCGCCTTCCAGCGTCGCCCGCGTGCCGCGGTAGAAGTCGCCCGTCGCGACATTCACGGCTTCGTCCTCCCAGGCGGCGGCATGGCCGGGCTGGCCGCCGGCGGCGGCATAGAGGCCGCGCTGCACGTCGCCGCTGGCGATCCAGTAGGCGAAGTCGATCGCTTCCTCGCCGGCAGCGGAAAAGGCGGAGACGGCGATGCCGGTGCCGCCGAGCGCGGAGCCGACCGGGCCGTTGCCGCCCACAGTCGGCATGTCGCAAAAGAAGAGCCGGTTCGGCCGGAAGCCTGCAGTGGTATAGGGCACGTAGCCATAGATCAGCGGCGCGCAGGCGATGCGCGAGCCGGCCTCGGCCATCTTTTCGAACACCGCAATCGGATCCATCGTCAGGCACTCGGGATCGAGGAGTGCCGCGATCTCACGCAGCATTTCGAAGACGGTCTCGCCGGTATCGGGATCGATCAGATCGTTCGGGCTTTCGACTGCACATGGCCGGCCGAGATCGGCGGCAAGCGTGAAGAAGCACATCAGCGAGTGCGGCGGCCTGAGCGGCAAGAGCACGCGGCCCCGCTGGGCAAGCTCCAGCACTTCGGTCCAGATCTTCGGCGCGGCGTCTATCAAATCGGGTCGCCAGGCCTGCACCTGCGTCGCGGCGTCGATCGGAAAGGCCCATTGCCGGTCCTGCCAAGTGTAGCTCGGATAGGACCGGCCGACGCTTGCCTTCGCCAGCGCTTCGCGCTCCGCCTCGCGGCCGGGCACGTCGAGCGGGGCCAAGCACTTCTCGGCGGTGATCTGGCCGACATGCGGATGATCGATGACGATCAGGTCGTAGGCGCGGGCGAGTTCTTCGACAGAGAAGGACTCGAAGTCCTGCAGCGAGCGCTTCTCCCACTCGATAGAGACGCCGGTCTTTTCCCGCCAAAGCCGGGAGCAGGCGACCATCGGATCATAGCCGCGCGGATGGTTCCAGGTCATGCCCTTGAGTGTCGTCACAGGCCGAACTCCTTGCGGATTTTTGCGCTGTGCTCGCCGACGCGCGGCGCCGCCTGCTCGACTTTGGCGCGCATGCCGTCGATCCTGAGCGGTGACCGGGTGGTGTCGATCGAAACACCGTCCTCGCGCGTCACGGTCTGCAGCAGGTCGAGCGCCTTGAAGCCGTCGCTTTCCAGCACCTCTTTCCAGTTCAGCACCTTCGCGCACCAGATGTCGGCGGGCTCGAGGATCGCCAGCCATTCGTCGACCGACTTCTGCGCGATGCGCTGCGCGATGATCGCCTTGATCTCGTCGCGCGCCGTGAACCAGGTCGCCGGCTGGTCGCGATAGGGCGCCAGCCCCTCGATCTCGAGCAGGTCGGCGAGCTTCGGGATCGGCGTCATGGCGATCGCCAGGAAGCCGTCCTTGGCCGGATAGACTCCGTAGGGCGCCGCCAGATAGGCGTGGGCGCTATGGAACGACGAACGGTGCGGCAGCCGCCGGCCGTCATTGAGATGCGTCGTCAGCACCTCGAACTGGAGGTCGATCAGCGCCTCGAACAGGCTGGTCTCGACATGGCCGCCCGCGCCGGTGATGCCGCGCCGGACCAGTGCTGCAAGGATGCCTTGCGCGCAGGCCGCGCCGGCCAGCATGTCGGCGATCGCAAGGCCGAACGGCACCGGACCCTGATCTTCGTCGCCGTTCAGCCACATGACGCCGGAGCGCGCCTGGGCAAGCAGGTCCTGGCCCGGACGCTTTACCCACGGTCCTTCCTCGCCATAGCCGCTGATCGAGGCGTAGACCAGGCGCGGATTGATCGTGCGCACATGCTCGTAATCGAGGCCGAGCCGCTCGATGACGCCGGGGCGGAAGTTCTGAATCAGCACGTCGGCCTTGGCGAGCAGCCCGCGCAGCGCTTTAAGGTCGTCGTCGTTCTTCAGATCGACCGCAAAGCTTTCCTTGGCACGGTTGATGGCGTGGAAGATGGTGGAATCACCACCGATCTCGGTGTCGCTTAGATAGAGCCGGCGCGACAGGTCGCCACCATCGGGCCGCTCGATCTTGATGACGCGGGCACCAAGGTCGAGGAGCCTCAGCGAGCAGTAAGGTCCCGACAGGAACTGGCTCATGTCGACGACGACAAGGCCGGACAGCGGCAGGTCGGCGACCATCATTGCTTCTCCGTCTTGCCGGCGAAGTCGGCCGGGTCCCTGTATTTCACCGTCTGCAGATGCTCGCAGTAGAGCACCAACTCGCCTTCGCCCTTGAACACTTCATAGCTGGCGCGGATCAGCCCCATGTCCTTGTAGCGGGGCTTCTTTTCCATGTTGGTGCGGATCGAATAGATGGTGTCGCCGATGAAGACCGGCTTGATGAAGCGGAGCTTGTCATAGCCGTAGGAAAAGGCATTGACGCAGTTGGTGGCGACTAGACCAAGCCCGGCCGAGAAAACGAAGGCGCCCGCCACGAGGCGCTTGCCGAAAATACCTTCGCGCTCGGCGAACATCTGGTCCTGCACATAAGGGTGGATGTCGAGCACCAGGGTGTTGAAGAGATGGCTGTCGCCTTCGGCCATAGTGCGCCGGAGCGAGCGGATTTTCTGACCGATCGGCCAATCCTCAAAGAACCAGTTTTCGGCATTCCATACCGGCAGCAGGGCGTGATCGGCCGGCATGTCGGCAGGGCAGGTCGAAGCGACGCCGACGGTAGGCGGGAAGCTGGTCATTGCGCTGTTCGTCCGCTCCGGGAGAATGGCCGCAGCTCCGGCAAGCGGGAGTCGGACGCGATCGATCCTCCAAATCTTCTTTTGTGAATACTATATTCACATATGAGATTTCGGCACAAGCCGGTCAGGTAGAAATTTTGCGCCTTGGCAGAACCGGCTCGCCGGCAGCGTGAAAGCGTAGCGAGCGCTTCGGCCGTGCCTCGCGGCGGAATGCATTTGCACTCCAGCGCAAGGGGTCGCGGCGGGCTAGGGCTGGTCAGAGCAGGTTCCATGTGACGGGTTTGCGAGAAATCCCGGGGAAGACATATTAGCTAATTGTACAAGCATTAACTGCCAAAAGGTTGTAAAGCTTGGCTTGCCGGTTGTACGGGCGCAGAGTGACGTAGCATCGCCAAACGGGTCAGTAAAATTGACTTCTGTGACGATGCAATTCGTTGGTAATCGATCGCCAAGGATAATACTGACTTCGGCGGCATCCAGTGCTTTTCTCTTGGGTCGACTATGGCGGTTCTCGGCGCATTCCCTCCCGGTATCGGTTGCCGGCCCTTCGACGAGAGGGATTGGGGAGGCGTGGCGGATTGCCTGCACCGAGGGTTTCCGGAGCGCAGCAGGAGCTATTGGATAGAAGCGCTGACCCGCCTGTCGCAGCGGCCCGCGGTCGCCGATTTTCCGCGATATGGGTTCGTCCTGGAGAAATCGGGCCGGATCGTCGGCGCGGTGCTTACGCTCTATGCCAGGCACAGAAGCCTGGAAGGCGATGAAATCCGCTGCAATCTCTCGAGCTGGTCCGTGGACGCGGAATTCCGGCCCTATGCCAGCCGGATGATCGCGACGGTTATCCTGCGCAAGGACGTGGTCTACACCAATATTTCTCCATCGCCCGGGACAGTGAGGCTCAACAAAGCCTTCAGTTTTCGCCTGTTTTCCGGCGGACAGATCGCCTTCTTGCCCATTCTGAACGGTATGCCGCGTCCGGACCGGGTGTTGGAAGCCCATGCGGACCTCGCCGAAATGGCTGAACTCACCGACAACGAAAGATACATATTGCTCGAGCACGCCGCGTTGGGCTGTCTTTCGCTGATCTGCGTCTGCGACGGTCTGGCGTTGCCGCTTGTTCTGAAGCCGCGCCGGATATTGCATGGCCTCGTGCCGTGCTGCCAGATCGTCTACTGCCGATCCCACGCGGATCTGGTCAGGTGCGCCGGGGTCGTGGGCCGCTTTCTCCTGCGGCGCGGACAACTGCTTTGCCTCGTCGATGCGATGGGGCCGGTTCCCGGTCTGTCCGGCAGGTATTTTCCGAACAAGGGAATCAAATATTTCAAGGGTCCGAAATCGCCTTCTCCGGGAGACCTGACGTTCACCGAAATGGTGCTGTTCGGTTCCTGAACGAAATCGCGAAGCCGGTCTGGAATCAGCCGATCCGAATCCAGCCCGCCGCTTCGGCTCTTGCCGCCGCGGCCATGCGCCAGCGTGTTCCCAGCGAGACGCCCACGAGCAGCAGACAGAAGGCGAGGGCAAGAGGGGAGTAGAACGCCTCCTCCTGCAATACGGCATTGGCCGAAATGGTGACGATGCCGACAAAGCCGAACAGGAAATCCGGGTCGCCGGTCTGGATAAGCTGCCGTCGCAATGCCACGGCCAGCGCCGCCAGGAAGCCGAAGAAGACGAGGCTCCCCACGCCCATCTGGTAAAGCATGACACCGACCGCGCTCTCGACCGGCACGGAGGCGGCGCCTTCGGCCTGGGCGGTCTGCCAGTTGAGATTGATGCTGGTGCTCGACAGGTTGCCGCCGAGACCCAAGCCCTGGCCGAGCGGATCGGCCAGGAAATCGCGCATGCCGGCAATCAGACCGAGGACGTGATAGTCGCCATGGGTGGCGCCATAGCCGATCGCCGCCGTCGTCCAGACCACGGCCAGGGCCATCGCGCCCATGAGCGCCAGACCGGCGCGGGAGGGGCTGTGGATCAGCCGCACGGCAATTGCGACGAAAAGCATGAAGGTCGCGCCCTTGGAGCCGATGACGAGCAGCAGCGGCAGAGCCGCGAGAGGCAGCACCCATCGTCCTTTGAAGAGCAGCCAGGCCGAAATGATGCTTAAGGCGTAAGCATAGCTGATCGGATGGAAGTTCGGGCCGCCGATGCGGAAGACGCTTGGCAGGATGTCGTTGAACAGGGGCGTGTTGAAGAAGGTCGTGGTCATCACGTCTTCGATCCCACGGTAAACGAAACCGGTTTCCTGAAGCGCTTTTTCCCACACGCCGGTCTCGACCTGCCGCGAGATGCTGCGCTCGACATATTGGTCGCCGTGGAACAGTCCGAGGAAATCCATGGTGAAGGTCAGTTCCGCATAGCCATAGACGATCGCGCCGGCGCCGAGCCACAGCATGCTCTTGCGCAGATCGACGGGATAAAGGCTGGCGGCGAGGACCGCGACGTGGAAGCAGGCGAGCGGCGTGATCGTGTTGCGGAAATAGACGACCGCGTCCTTGGGGTCGCCATGCACGACGCCGAGAGCGAAATAGAAACAAATCGTTCCGCACAGGACCATGCTCAGCAGCAGCCACGGGCGCAACTCGGTCAGCGCGCGGACGCGGTACTGAAATGAGGCGGCCAGGAAAATGCCGAACGCTGTCATCAGGATGATGAAGTTGGTGCCGCGCAGCGCGTCGAACGTGTCGTTGTCGGGAATGTAGGGGGTGAACCAGGCGACCACGAGGTTCTGAAAGAGAAAGGCGCAGATGATCAGCACCGGAACGCCCGCCGGCATCGCGTTCGAAACGATCAGCGTCAGCACGAATGTTGCGGCAATCCCGAACGGCGTCCACACGGCAAATGCGGAGACTGCCAGCGCAACGACAAGCAAGGCCGTGCCGACATGCAGCAAGGTTTCGGGCGTATCCCTGCCCGGCAAACCCAGTCTGACGGGCAAAGAGACCTGCGTCGTGCTCATCGCTGATCCGCTCCGCTCGTCACTTGTCCCAGCAAGCGTAGATGGCGCCTGTCGTCCATTTCCGGCCTAACCTCCAAGGAGCGCGGCAATCATCGAGCCGTCGAAGCCCTCGACGCTCTGCCTGCTCCTGATGAAGCCGAAGCCCTGATCGAGCTCCCAATAGGTCCATGCCACATGGTTCGCTTCAGCCGCCTTGCGCACGGCGCGCACCCAGGAGGCGCGGCTTTCTGCATCCACGCAGAAGTTGAGCACACCGAATTCGTTCAGCATGACCGGGCAGCCGTTGGTGGTGGACCAGCGCGCCAGATCGGCAAAATCGGAGCCGATCCGCGCGCCCGTCCAAGGCGCCGACAATTCCTCTTCAACGAGGTTGGCGGCTTCTTCGTCGCCGGCCGACCGCAGTTTGGAGATAAGCCGGCTCACCTGGGCCATTCCCTTGCTTGCGGGAAAGGGCAGGTCCGCGATGCGGGCGAGCGGCGAGGCATCCCAGGTCTCGCACTGGTGGGTGAAGGCCAGGGGGGCGTAATAGTGAACGGCGGCAATCTGGTTGTCGTCGGCGAGCGGCGGCGTGTCGGCGATTTCCCAGATGCCCTGAAACCGTGCCGGTCCCCAGACCAGCGTGTGGCGCGGACATTTCGCCCGCAGCGCCGCGGCGATCCGTTCCCGCAGCGCCAGCCAGGCGCTCCGTTCCATCGGGGGCTCGTTCAGCAGCTCGGGATAGACCCACTCCGCAGGCAGATCGGCAACGACGGCACGCAACGCCATCCAGGCCTGAAGCACTCTTCCTGCGGCCGCCTCGGCATCGTTTCGAAAAGCCGCCACGAGCTCGCCAGAAGGATGCATGTCGAGGAGGACCGAAAAGCCCAGCCCGACAAGATCCCTGATCCCGTTCTGGATGCGGCGAAGCGCTGCCGGGTCGCCGTTGGAGACGAGATCGCCGTTGACCGGCAGCCGGATCGTTTCGAAGCCTGATTGGCGCAGCTTCTCAAGCGTGGCCGTGGCGGGAGCAAGCCCATCGTTTCGGTCGAGCCATCCGGGAAGGTTGAAGCCGTGCGACGGAACGTGGCCGGCCGTCGCGAGCGCAGCGGATTGCGGCAGAGGGGAGGCCGCGAAAACGGCTCCGGCGGCAAAGGCCAGCGCCTGTCGCCTCGACACCTTGGGCGGCGATGTCATCGATGCACCGCCTCCACGGTCTAGCCCCGGGCGGCGGCGCTGCGGCGCTGCTCGCCGGCCGCTCGCGGACTGTCGATCGCCGCGGCTGGCCGCGCGTCAGCCGGCGCGACGACAAGAGTGGCACTGCGACCGATCTGGCCGGCACCGAATTTTTGCGCGAGCAGCCTGGCGGCTTCCGAAGGCTGCTCGGAGGGGCTGAGCGCCAGAAGCGCAAGATCGGCTTTGGCGAAGAGCTCCGGATTCCAGCCGTTCTCATTGAGCGAGGGCGCGATCACGAGCACGAAATCGAACGCGCTCCCGGCTTCGGCCAGAATGCCACGGAACGAGTTGCGATCGGCAACGCCAGGACTTTTTTCCGCCACTGAGCTGCACACGATCGCCTGCAGACCGGTCGCGCCATCGATGAACAATCCGGCGCCGTCTGTCGTCGCGCTGGACAGACGATCGCCAATTTCCACCATCAGCACGTTCTGATCGGCCCGTTGCATGCCTATGCCCAGCATCGCGCCCGCAATCCTTGCCTCGAAACTGCTGTGGATCGAAGACACGAGGATGACGAACGGTTTGCCGTGGTCGTTCAGGTGCAAGACCATCTGTCGCATGATCTTCAGGACGGCGAGCGACAGCGTTTCGTTTCCGGTCTGGAAGAGCTGTTTCCTGATCGCCTTGATGTTTGAATAGGCGGTCCCACCGGCGACGCCGGGCAGACGGTACTCGCCGAAATTGGCTGGCATCGGCAATGGCCGGGGGCTGACCGGCGCGCTGTCCTTACGGTCCACGACCGGCTGCGGCACGGCCGCCTTCGGCGCCTGCGGGTCCTCTTGCGGCTGCGGGACCGGACCAAGCGCCAGAGCGAGGCCGCATCCGGCGAGGAGCCCCAGAACGGCGCTCACCAAGAGAAGCAGGACCGGCTTCGGCCATGTCGGCTGGACAGGCGGCGAAGCCACGCCGATCTTGCGCGCTTCGGAAGTCTGCACGCCCTGCATCTGCGACGTTTCCTGCGCCCGCTTGAGATAGTCGTCGAGCACGGCGCGCGCCGCCTGGGCTTTCGATTCCAGCTGCCGCAGCTGTACCTGCGCGATGTTCGAATTCGTCGACTGTTGGCGCAAGGCTTCGAGCTTGTCCTGCAGCTTGCCGACATTCTGCACGGCGAGATCATAGCTGGCCTTCAACTGCTGCCTTATGCGATCCGCCTCGGCGGCCATCAGCCGCTTCAACCTATCCAGCTCGGACTGCAGCCGCCCGATGGTGGGGTGGCGCGGCCCGTACATGGTTTGCAGGCTGGCAAGCTCGGTGGCGCGCTGGTTGTAGTCGTCGCGCAATTTGATGGCCGAGGTGGACGTAAGAATATCCGCAAGCTTGGCGAGCCCGGCCGGCGAACTGCCCGCAGCCAGCGCCTGATTGTAGCGGTCCTTGGCCTGGTCGGCGTCGCCCTGGGCGGCGATCAGCTGCGTCGTCAGCTGATCGAGCTGCGACTGCAGCGTGCCGCCGTCCGTCGAATTGACGATATTGTGTTTCGTCTTGAAGTCTTCGACCGTCCGCTCGGCGTCGCTGACGTCCTTTTGCAGGCCGGAGATCCTGTCCGTGAGCAGCGTATTCACGTCGCTGTTGGCGCTTTCGCGTTCTCCCACCAGGCCTGCCCGGTACTGATCGACGATGGCATTGGCGATGCGCGCGGCCTTTTCCGGCGACGGCGACGTGAAGCTGACATTGATGACGTAGGTCAGCCCTTCGCGCTCGACAGAAACCTTGCTCTGGAAGCGCTTGAAGGCGGCGTCCTGAGGCGCGCTTGCGCCGGCTCCGAACAGACGTGAAGCAAGGCCGCCGCCGGCGAATTCCGGATCGCTGTCGAGCTTCTGGCTTTTGAAGACGGCGCCGAGCAGGTCTGGCGACTGGATGACGAAGACCTGGCTGGCGATAGCGGCGCTGTCGGAGCCGATCCCCGGAAGCACGTTGTTGAAATTGGTCGCGCGCGTGTCGCGGGGGTCGATCAGTATCGAGGCCGTTGCGGTATAGCTTGGTTTGGTTACCGCAAGATAGGAGAGCGCCAGCAGCACTGCCGCGCCGGCGATGGCAAGCACCATCACGCGTCGCGCCCAAAGGATGGCCCACACGGCACCTATGTCGAACAAGGGCGGAAGAGTGCGCTCGTCGATCCTGGCTGGCTTCATCGATTTTCCTCGTCGAGAGTCGCGACTTCACGACCTCACTCGTCTCCACAGTATTAAGGATTATCGTTAGCCATCCGTTAAGCTTGGCGGCGTGACGATGCGCTCGGCGCTGGCGATGCCGGTAACCATGCGAAGCGTTCGCGCTGGCGCGGTTGCGGCATTTTGCTTATGCAGGATCGGGTTTTGAGCGTCGTCGTAGGTGCGGGTAGCCCATCGCCGATCGTCTCAGGAGGCGAGGTTGAAGGACAATAAAGGGAACCGCGAGGCCGCCCCCGGGGCAGGGGCCAGCCCGGCGACCGACATGCGCATGTCGGTCACGGCGCTTGCCAAGAGCGGCGCCGTGGCCGGCATAATCAAGCTTGCCAGCGCGGGCCTGTCCTTCCTGATGTTCGTGGCCGTGGCGATGGCGACGAACGAACGCGAGTTCGGCCTTTACAGCGCTACCTATGCCGGCGCGAGCCTGGTTTCCTTCTTCGCTTCAGTGGGTCAGCAGAGCACCGTGCTCAGATTCTGGCCTCAATATGCCGGGCTGGGCGATCTCGGCTCGGCTCACGGGCTGATGGCGCGCGCCATCCTCGTGGCGCTGGCCGGGCTTGTCGGCACCAGCCTGCTCATCATCGTGGTGGGATTCCTGCCCTTCGTCGGCAGGGGAACGCCGGAATGGCTGCCGCTATGCGTGGCGGCGGCGGTGCTGTCGTTCTCGCTCGGCTGGTCGGAGTTTACCTCGGGCGCCTTCCGGGCCAAGAACGCGCTGATATCGGGCCTGCTGCCGCGGGACATCATTTGGCGCGCGACGACAATCGCCGCCGTTGCGGCGCTGCACTTCATGCAAGTGAAGATCGATGCGATCGCGGCGACATATCTGACGGCGCTGCTGCTCATCCTCTCGGTCGTCCCGCAAACAATTGTGCTGTTGCGCGACACAGCGCGGGCAGATCGCGGCGGTCTCACGGAAGGGCAAAAGCAGGAATTCAAGACGGTGACGCTTGGCCTGTGGGGCGTCACCTCGCTGCCGCCCGCGCTCGGCCAGGTCAGCACCCTGCTCGTGGCGATGATCCTCGGGCCAGAGGCGGCAGGCGCGATCTTCGTGGCGGACCGGACCACGCGCTTCGTGACCCTTGCCCTCAACGGCATCAACCAGGCGCTGGCGCCGCAGATATCGGCGGCCTTCTACAGCGGCGACAGGGCTCACGTTCAACGCATCACCAGCCTCGCCGCGCTTGGCGGCTCGGCCATTGCGCTGTGCGTGCTGGCGTCCTTCTGGATATTCGGCGACTTCATCCTGTCCATCTTCAATCCGGCCTATGCGACGCCGACCATGAGGGCGACGCTCGTCATCTTCGGCATCGGGGCGACGTTCGGCACCGCTTGCGGCCCGATCGAAGTCCTGTTGCAGTTGACGGGTCTGCAGCATGCGCTCTTCAAGGTGCTGGTCATCGTCAACGTTGTCGGACTTTGCGTGACGGCCGTCGCAACTTACTACTTCGGGTCCATAGGAGCGGCCCTCAGCATTGCCGGAACCGTCATCGCATGGACGGCTTTCGGGGTATTGATCGCCCGGCGCAGAATCGGCATCAACCCGTCGATCCTCGGCTTGTCCCTGGACAGGATCGGGCTGGTGCCTCATGCCCTCCTGAAAGGGCGCACGTGAAGATCGTCCAAGTGCAGACCCAGGCGGAGGCTGCGGGGGCGCAGCGGATCTCCGACATGGTGGGCGAGGGATTGCGGGCGCGCGGGCACGAGGTGCGCACCGTCTTCATGTACCGCAAGACCGAAGCCTACGACCGCGATCCCAATGTGGATTTCGTCCTGACGGATAGACCGCGCGGATTCCCCGGGCAGATCCGGGCGACCATCGGCCTGGCTCGATATCTGCGCGCGGCACGCCCCGACGCAGTCATCACTTACCAACACTATGGCAACATCTTCGGCACGATCGGCGCTCGGCTGGCGGGCGTCAGGCACATCGTCGCAAACCAAAGCGCCGCCCCGCAAAGCATCGGCGTCATGGGGCTGCTCTCCCAGATCGACAAGCTGATGGGCACGGTCGGCCTTTACCAGGCGAATGTCGTCAATTCCGGCTGGACGCAAGCGCAGTTCGATCGCTATCCGCGCTCCTATCGGCGGCGCATGCGTCGCATCGATCACGGCGTACCCGCGCCGGGCGAGGAATTCGACAAGGCAGCGGCGCGCGCCGCCTTCGGCCTGCCGCAGGACGTTTGGCTGGCCGTATCATCGGGCCGCCTGACGCGGATGAAGAACCAGATCGCGCTTGTCGGCGCGCTCGATCGACTGCCCGACGTCCACGTCGCGCTGGCAGGCGCCGGGCCGGAGCGCGAGGCGCTCGTCGCCTTTGCCGAAAGCCGCGGCGTGGCCGACCGCCCGCATCTCGTGGGCGAGGTTCCGCCGGCGCGCATCTTCGAATTCCTCGCGGCCGGCGATGCCTATGCGTTTGCCTCGATGACGGAGACCTTCGGCCTCGCCTGCGTCGAAGCCGCCATTTCCGGGCTGCCGGTCGTGGCGAGCAACCTCGACGTCTTGCGCGAGGTGCTGACCGCGGAGGACGGCTCTCCCGCCGCACTGTTCGTCGAGGCCGACGCTGCCGGCATGGCCAGGGGCCTTGGCGATCTGTTTGCGCGGCCGGAAGCCAAGGCCAGGCTTTCAGAGGCGGGACGGCGGCTGCGGGACAAGTATTCGCCGGCCAGGATGTGCGCGGGCTACGAGGCGCTACTGCTTGCCTGACCGCTTGCGCACGGCGGCGATCCCGTCGATCATTTCCAGGCGCCCGGCCCGATTGAGTGTGTGGATTTTCGGATAAGGAAAGTCGCCAGCCGCATCGATCGGCAGCGGCGGCGACAGCCGCACCGTCTGCTGGTTGAGTTCCAGCAACTCCGACAGGCCCAGCCCGCCGCCATAGCCCAACGTTCCGTCCTGGACCGGAAGAAGCACGCGGCCGTCGCGGTTGCGGACGAAGGCTCCGCCGGGGCGGGCCATGCGGTGGTCAATCAGGACCGGGTTCGCCGAATGCGGCCGCCACGGACCGGCAAGCGCGGGGGCGGAGAAAATCACCAGCGTGTCGGAAGTGCTACCATGGCCGTCACGATCCGTGGCGAACAGCCAGAGCATGCCTTCATGCTCGAACAAGGTGGCATCGGAAATCTCGCCTTCGACCAGCACGGTCTCGGCAAGCCAGCTGTCCGGGAAGCCCGCGGCGCGGTAGAGCGTGAGCTTGCCGCCGGCGCTCGCCTCCGGCAGCATCCAGATCGCTCCGTCGCGCTCGAATACCTGCGGGTAGGAGAGGTGGTGAGCCTCCTCAAGCACGACCCGAGGCTCGCCAGGAACGCCATCCGCATCAAACGGAACAACGGAAATGACCGCCTTTCCGGTCGCGTGCGGATAGTCCTCGACGAACACGAAGGGCTGACCCTGCCACCAGAAGGGGAACGGGTCGGCATAGAAATGATCGCCCGGGTCCGGCAGCACCGACCAGCCGGTGCCGAGCTTGCCGGTATCGGCGACGCCCAGGGCATCGGTAAAGCGATAGCCGACACGCCAATGCGCGTGGCGGAAGCGCGCGCGCCGAAGCGCTTCCCGGCCGAGCCGCGGCAGCGCCGAGCCGAGATAGGCGGATATGAACCCGTCTCGCTCGCCACGACCTTGGATTTCAGCCGCTGCCTCTCGTGGCAGCCGGTCCGCCGCGAACGCGCGGGTGACCGACTGAACCAGAGTAATGGCACGGGCGAACACGTCCTCGGTGCCGAGTGCGGTGGATTCCCGCGTGTCGACCATGGGCCGCGCCTGGCCGACCACCGTCTTCCTGTCGAGCACGGCCTCGATCACCGGGAGCCTGCCGGCCGCGACGGCAATTGCAGCCGAGAGATCGGCGCTGGATCCGTCGAAACGAAGGCCGATGGTGGGAAC
>NZ_RZSF01000340.1:0-6946 GCF_004023325.1 Mesorhizobium sp. M1A.F.Ca.ET.072.01.1.1
CGTCAAGGATTTCGCGGCGTATGGCGCGCGTCTTCTCGGCGTCGTGAAACGTCGCGACAGCTTGTTTTCCGAGCCCGCGGAACTTCTGGCGAAGATCCTCGCGGGCGGCGCCGATGTGGAAATGCCATTGCCGCGCATGAGCCTCGGAGGTGTTGGCCACACGCCAGCTTTTTTTCGGAAGATCAGCGCTGGAAATCCGCGGCCCCGATGCAAGCAAACTCGGCGCCATGGTTTCGATCAAGGAATATCCGCCCTTCACCGCACCGGGATCCCTGGACGGGCTTTTGCGCCTGCCGCACGAGTTTGTGCTGACCCAGAGTTTCGCCATCGAAGACCGCGTAACGGCGATGCGCAGGATCAACACGATCGCGAACCAGGTTGAGGGTTCTGACGAGGCCGGCACGACGGTCGAGGATTCCGTCCATGACGGCGCCGACAAGCTGGCCGGAGGCGAAGTCGTCTTCGGACAGCACCACATGAGCGTCATGGCGCTGGCACCGGACATGGCTGGCCTCAATCGTGCGCTCTCCGACATCACCGCAGAGCTGTCGCGGATGTCTATCGTACCGGTGCGCGAGACGCTGAACATGGAACTGGCCTTTTGGGCGCAACTTCCGGGAAATTTCAGCTACATCGCGCGGCGCGCGCTGATATCGTCCTTGAACTTTGCAGGCCTCTTTTCAGGGCACAATTTTCCCTCCGGTCAGCGCGAGGGCTTGCATTGGAAACGGCCCATCGCCTTGCTCGAAACCACCAGTCAGACGGCCTACTATTTCAATTTTCATGTCCACGATGTCGGGCACTTCACGGTGTTCGGCCCGACGGGGTCCGGTAAAACCGTCGTGCTGTCGTTCCTCATGGCTCAAGCCATGCGCGTGACGCCCAGGCCGAGATGCGTCTATTTCGACTATATGCGCGGCGCAGAAATTTTCATTCGAGCTCTCGACGGCCGCTATGAAGTGATGGAGCCATCCCACCCGACCGGGTTCGCGCCGCTACAACTCGAAGACACGACGGAAAATCGTGCGTTTCTGGAAGATTTGCTCATCTACATTCTGACGCCCGAAGGCGGCGCGCTGGATGTAGCGGAGATGCGCGTCATCAACGCTGCCATCGACATGATCTACAAGATCCCGCAGGCGCAGCGGACCTTTGATCTGCTGCCGGAAGTGCTGCGGGGATCACTCATGCCCGGCATGAACGATCTAGCGGCGCGCATTCAGCCATGGCTCGATCCGAAGGACAAGGGCTGGCTTTTCAACAATCGCATTGATCTGGTTGATTTCTCAAAGTCGGTGGTCGGCTTCGACATGACCAGGATTCTTGGCGACAGGAAACTGCGCTCGGCCGCCTTGCTCTACATCTTCCACCGTCTTGAGGAGGTCATTGACGGCACGCCGATCATGCTTTTCCTCGATGAAGGATGGAAGCTCCTCGACGACGAGGTCTTCTCGGCGTTCATAAATGAAACGCTGAAGACTATCCGTCGCCGCAACGGCGTGGTCGGCTTCGGCACGCAGACGGCGGAGGATGTCGTCAATTCCTCCATCTCCTCGTCACTGATCGAGCAGACGAAAACCAACATTTTCTTTCCCAACCCGAAGGCAAGCAAAGAGTCCTACATGGACCGCTTCTCGCTGACAGCGAAGGAATTCGAGTTCGTGCGCCGAACGGCGAAAGAAACCCGCACCTTCCTCGTCAAACACGATAGCGACTCGATCGTGGCCAAGCTCGACCTGGCGGCCATGCCAGATCTCATCAAGGTTCTGTCCTCGAACGAAACCAACAGCAAGGAATGCGCGCGGCTTCGGGAAATCTTCGGCGAAGAGCCGCAGGCGTGGCTGCCGTACTTCTGCGGATGGGAGAGCGAGAATGAAGAAGCAGCTTAGCAGCACGCTTCTGGTGGTGGTCTTCGCAATAACGGGCGGCATGACCATGGCCACTGCCCAGATTGCCGTCATCGACGATGCCAATCTCGATAAGCGGAAACAGGATGAGCAGCACAGCGAAACATCGGATAGTTCAAAAAAGAACGAGACCGACAAAAAGAAAAATGTCGTCTGCACCTATTCGAACAAATACCGCTCGCAGATGTTTCGCCGGTCGCCGGCCGAAGCGTTGCAACGCGACGCAGGCAACGTGCAGCTGATCCGCTATTATGCGCAGAAATACGGCGTTCCGGAGGGTCTGGCGCTCTCTGCTGCGTATCAGGAATCGCGGTTTGACACATGCGCCGGAAGCCACACCGGCGTCAAAGGCGTCATGCAGCTGACCAAGAGCACCGGCAAATCCATGGGATTTGACCGCGACGTGAACGAGCAGAACGTCGAAGGCGGGGTTAAATATCTCGGCATGGCCGTCAAGCAGTGCGGGGCGACGAACTATTCGTGTCTAGCATCCTTCTACAACGGCTCGAACGCGGCCGAGCAGACACAGTGGGCCGGCGGTGTCGGCCGCTGGAATGGGTATTTCAACGAATATGTCTCGAGCGGCAAAGCTCCTGTCGCTGCGTCGCCGCCGTTCTCGGTCGTGACGGCCGACGGCGTCGGCGGCGAGGCACAGAACGGGGCCATGGGTGCCGTTCGGAAGGTAGTGGGCGGCATCGAGGCAAGCACCGCACAACAGGGCGCAAACGGCGCACAGATCGACGCCATAATGGGCTCGATCGGCCAGGTGACGGAATACAAGGATGCTTGGGAGCTGAACTCGTCCGCGCGCGGCATCAATGCCGGCGTCACCAATCAATACATTGCCCAGGCCAGCGAGTTCACGGCATTGCTTGGGCAGCTTCTGTCCATGCAAAACGTCCAGACATCGCAGACCGCGAAGTTGGTGCAACGCCCGCAGAATGGTTCTCCCAACCCGTTCTCATGCGACCCTGCCGAACTCGAAAGCATCAATATCGATCGTAGCCGGTGGTTGCCATGCGCGCTTGATAACGCGCGGTCGCGCTCGGATGACGGTCGCTCGATAACCATCAGTGCAGATCCTGCTGGCGCCGCCAGCGTGATCGATTCCCTGCAGCAATAGGAGGCTGACATGAAGAAATTCGCCATCGTGGCCGGTCTGGCGCTCTGGTCGAGCGCCGCTTTCGCGCAGATTGCCGTCATTGACGGAGCCAACCTAGATGTTGCCCGCAGGAATGCCGATAACACCAACTCCATCATGGAGTCCAACAAGGACATTCTGAAGAAGAGCGAGGAGATCCTGAAGGCTCTCAGTGGCAGCCGTGACGGCTCGCTCGGAATCGGACAAACGGGTCTTGGCGGCAATATGTCGATTGCCCAGGCGCCGTCCTTCGGATCGGTCCTCAACGATGGCGCGCTCTCGTTTGGAGGTCTGTCCCCCCAAATCCAGAAGATTGCCGGCGCTGTAATCAATGGGCTTCAGCTGGTGAAGCAGCTCCAGCAGATCGCCGGCAAAGAGACGAGCGCCGTCAATACGGCCTATGGCGGCAGCGTCAACGTGGCCTCGCTGCTTAGCGCATTGACGTCGCAGGCGTCACAAGGCGTCACGCAGCGGGAACAGTCGTTGCAGTCTGCCAGCGGACAGATCGGTCAGTCCGACGACGTTAAGGGTTCGGTCGACCAGAACACGAGAATGCAGCTCGAAAATGCCCGAGCTGTCAATGAGCTGATCGGTGTCCAGAACGGTGCTGTTGCCGCCCTGAATGAGAAGCTGAAGACCGATCTTCTTCGCCAGAGTCAGGTGCAGAAGATGATGACGCCGCGCACCGTCAATCCATTCGCGAACTTCGGCAAGAGCGGGAATTAGCTCCTTGTTGTGGCGGATCTTGCGGGTGTGCATAGCGGCTGGGCTCGGCGTGGTACTTTCTGGTTGCGCAAACCGCGAACTGAAAGCGCCGTGTGGGCCTTTGGCGTATACCGAAAAGGCCGGATGCGGCCCGCTCAAACCCGTCAATGCTTTGCCGTTCGATAGCATCCTGAAGGAGCAGCGATGAACGGCCTCGCACAAAGCATTCTTGGTGGCATCGACAACATCGGCGAGGATTTCGTCCGCACCGTCTACATGCAGTTGGGCAATGCCATGGGGAACGTGTTCGCGCTTATGCTCACCCTCTACATCATCTGGTGGGGCTATTCGATCCTGAGCGGGCGGGAGTCGATTTCACCGATCGAGGCAGCATACCGGCTTGGCCGTGTCGTCATCATCTACCTGCTTTTGACGGGATGGGGGACATTCTCCGCGACGATCTATCAGCTTGTGCAAAGCATTCCTGATGAAGTCGGCAAAGTGATTGTTGGCGCCGTGTCGCGCGCGACGGGCAACCAGCTCAGCGATCAGGCGGCAATTCCGGCACTTATCGACAACCTTTACCAAGGCGCGCAGGACGTCGCCAACCAGGTCTATAGCGGGTCCTTCTACGACATTTTCGGTGCGCTGCTGTCGCTGCTTGTCTTGCTTTCGGCCATTGTCTTCGCAGCCCTTGCCATCGCCGCGATCATCGCGGCCAAAGTGATGCTTTTCATCACGCTGGCCTTGGCGCCGCTGTGGATAGTTCTCTGGCTTTACCGCTGGTCCTCGCGCATGAGCGAAGGGTTCATTTCGCTCACCACGTTTCTAATGATTCAGCAGGTGCTGATCTACGGTTTTCTCGGCTTCTACTTCTCGCTGGTCAACGCAGCGCTAAACACCGCTACCTCCGGCGGAGCGACAATAGACAATAAAATGTCGCTGGTGCTGCCACTCGTTCTGGTGACGATTATCGGCATCTACGTCCTGATGCAGATACCGTCGATTGCGTCGATCCTGAACGGCGGCGGCTACTTAAGTACTGTTGGAGCGCGCTATTCGTACGGAATGTTCGGCCGGAACGCAATGCGCTACTCCGGTGCTCGATGGGCCGCTAACCGTGTCGCCCGTGGCGCCCAGCAACTCGCCGCAAACCAGCTCCGACGCATGCGCAAGGGGAGGATGGAGGACGCAAGCAGGTCCGCCATCCAGCAGGCCGCGCGCGTTAACTCCAGGCCCCTCGCCTAACGAGGAAATGTTAGAATGTCAGATCCAGTGGCAACGACCGCGGGCAGCGGCAAACAGCTTGTCGACAAACGCTACTATGTGGTGGGGGCGACCTGGGAGGACGACACCCATCGGTCAATGCGGCGGTCGCGCACATTGGCGTGGATTGTCAGCGGCGTCTCCGCACTGGTGGCAGTCCTATCCTTGGTGGCGCTGGTCATGGTCCTGCCGCTTCGGCAATTCGAGCCGTATGTCGTCGAGGTCGACAAATCCACCGGCTACATCGAGATCGCACGCGCCCTTAAACCCGGAGACTTGTCGCAGAACGAGGCCGTAACGGCGGCGAACCTGGTGCGCTATATTCGCGCGCGGGAAACCTATGACCCGCGCGAGCTGAAGCAGAACTATGACTTGGCGCAGCTCTATTCGACCGACGCTGCGTCCCAGGATTTGACATGGCTCTTTACCCCGGCAAATCCGCAATCGCTGGACAAGATCTTCGGCCGCAATGTCAATGTCTCGGTTGAGATCAAGTCGGTCTCCCTGCTCAATCGCAATACCGCCTCGGTGCGCTTTGCCACGACGACCCGACGCGATAATTCCTCCACGATCGATAATTGGGTAGCGGTGATAAAATTCCGCTACACCTCAACCCCGCTCAAGAACGAGTGGCGTTTCGACAACCCGTTGGGATTTCAGGTCACGGAGTACCGCCGCGACCAGGAATCGGCGCCGACCGCGGGAAACCTGCAATGAGCCGGAGTCTGGGCCTCGCTCTGTCGGCCGCCCTTCTTCTCGGCATCGCCCACGAGGCGGCCGCACGTGACACTCGCATCCGATATGTGACCTTCAACAACGACGACGTGACGACAGTGCGCGCGGCTGTCGGCATTTCAACGATGGTCGAACTCAGTCCGACAGAATTTATCGAGACCGTCTCGGCTGGTGACACGAAAGGCTGGTCGATTGTTCCCAAGCGTGGGTCACGGTTCCTGTTCGTCAAGCCGCTCGAGCGTGATGCATGGACCAACGTTAACGTCGTCACCAACCGGCGCGTTTATTCGCTTCTGCTTCAGGCAACCGACAATGACCGCGACCGGGCGTCCTTCCAGGTGCGCTTCAAGTACCCGGACGAGGACGTCAACGCCCGCTTGCTTTCGCAGGCGACAGAAAGCGCCGCCGATCCGGATTTGAAAAATCTGAACTATGCCGATCTCAATTACGACTACGCCTACAAGGGCGACGACGGCCTGAAACCGCGCACCGTCTTCGATGACGGCACCAAGGTGTTCCTGGAGTTCAAGGGCGACATTCCCGCGATTTTCGTTGTCGACGACAAGCGCCACGAATCGCTGGTCAACGTTCGCACTCAAGGCAAATACACCATCATCGACAAGGTAGCGCGGCAATTCACATTGCGAGCCGATGGTAAGGCGCTCTGCCTGTATAACCGAGCGCGACCCAGCGCTGTCGATCCGGTGGAGCAAATCTACGGGCCCACGAAACTTCAGAGCGGTTCCACCCTGTTTGGACCGAGTGGAGGCCAGTGATGAGTCAGATCGACTATGATCAGCTGGACGGAAGCCCGGCTGTCGCCCGCCGAGGCGCCGGCGCGGGCACCAGGATCGCAATGGCTGCACTGGGCCTCGTCCTCGTTGGCGCGCTGGTTTGGCTCAACTGGCCTCGCGACCCAGTGCCGTCCGATAGTAACAATGAGGGCCAGGAGGCCTTCAATCCGCCCGAGTTCCGCCCGCCAGCGTTGAGCGAGCAGCCGCAAGCGGCTGACAGTACGATCGATCAGATCGTGGTGCCGCCCCCGGCCGATGACAAGAGCAATACGCAACAGGCTGAAAATGTCGATCAGACCGTCCAGGAGGGTGCCGATCTTGATGCGCAACGGCGGGCGCTGGAAGCGCAAATGGCTGCCGAGGAAGCTCGGCGCAAGGGCGCGGGAGAGGAAACCCGG